>CAZUDR010000532.1:0-2554 GCA_964618715.1 uncultured Undibacter sp.
GATGCTAGGCCGGTTATGGTTAATTTTCTTCAGCCAGACAACGGGCGCCGGAGGTAGCCCAACTGCCCGGCCGAGGTCAATCGCCGCCCCGTTCGGTAGATATCCACGCCAACACCAAAGGAAGCGCAGATTTCCCGGGTGCGACGGCCAGCCGCGGCAGTGATACGCCGGCAACCAATGCGGTCTCCGCACCGGGCGCCGGGTGCCGCCCGGCATCCGGCGCGGCAAGGTCGACCACCAGCGCGACCAGCGCCAGCGGTTCAAAGACCAGCCGCCTGATACCGAGGCCGTGCACTTCAATGAGCCCGGCCAGCGCCGGGGCAGGGCGCACCAGCAGGCGTCCGCCATGCGCCTCGATGTGCGCGCGATCGTCGGCGACGAGCCGGGTGAAAGGCAGCGCGCCGCTGCGGCCGGCCCCGATCAGCTCGTAGGCCAAGCGCGACTTGCCGGAACCCGAGGGACCGCGGATCAGCACCGCCCGGGATCCGATCAGCACGGCGGAGGCATGGATGGATGGCGCATCAGTCATTCAGCAAGGCAGCACGCCCGGTTCGTGGCCGCGAACAGCGGACACCCGGTTCATTGTGCTGGATTTCCGCCGGCGCGGGAAAGAGCGGTTTGCAATCCGGCCGTTACTTCGCCGGCAGACGCACGATGAAGCGGGCACCGGTCACGCGCGGTGGCTGGCCCGCACCGGTGCGGTTCTCCGCCCAGATCCGTCCGCCGTGGCCCTCGATGATCTGCCGGGAGATTGACAGGCCGAGCCCCGAATTCTGTCCGAAGCCCTGGTCGGGGCGGTCGGTGTAGAAGCGTTCGAAGATCTTCTGCAGGGCCTCGGGCGGGATGCCGGGGCCGTCGTCGTCGACCAGGATTTCGACCTCGTTCTTCAGCCGCCGGCAGGTGACCCGCACCGTGCCGCCGGGCGGCGAGAACGAGCGGGCATTGTCGATCAGGTTGCTGACGACCTGACCGAGCCGCGAGTCGTGGCCGGTCACGATGAACTTGGCCTGGGCGTCGCCCTCGAAGCGGAGGGTGACACGAACGTCGTCCGTGTGGATCTCGTTGGCGGCCGCCACCAGCGCGTCGAGCAGCTGGCGCAGGTCGAACGTCGCCGCTTCCTGCCGCTGCAGCTCGGCATCGAGCCGGCTGGCGTCGGAAATATCGGAGATCAGCCGGTCGAGACGCCTGACGTCGTGCGAGATCACTTCCAGCAGCCGCTTGCGGCTTTCGTCGGTCTTGGCCAGCGGCAAGGTCTCCACCGCCGACCGCAGAGAGGTGAGCGGATTGCGCAATTCGTGCGCCACGTCGGCGGCAAAGCTTTCGATCGCCTCGATGCGCGTGTACAGCGCGTTGGTCATCTCGCGCAGCGCGCCGGACAGGTCGCCGATCTCGTCGCGGCGGCGGGTGAAGTCGGGGATCTCCACGCGACTGCGGATGCGCCGGCGCACCCGTTCGGCGCCGTCGGCGAGCCGGCGGACGGGGCCGGCGATGGTGCCGGCCAGCAGCATGGACAGCACGACCATGACGGCGGCGGCGACCAGGAAGACCTTGACGATGGCGAGACGCTCGGCCTCGACCATGTCGTCGATGTCGGCCCCCTGCGTCGACAGCATCAGTACGCCCCGCACCGCGCGGAAGCGCTGTACCGGCACCGCCACCGAGACGATCACCTCACCGCGGGTGTTGACACGCACCCTGCTGGCCTTCAGGCCGGCGAGCGCCTGGGCCACTTCCGAATAGCCCTTGCCGTTCTCCGCGCCGAGCTCCTCGTAGAGCGGAAGATCGCCGCGTCCGAACCAGCGGCGCAACGCGATGAACGTGCGCTCCATCAGACTCGGTTTGTCGGCGCCGGGTGGCGGCAGGTCGAAACGCAGCACGTCGCCGCGGCCGTAGAGGTTGCGGCTGTCGAGGATCAGCACGCCGTCGCGATCGTAGATGCGCGCGCGCGTCTTGGTCGGCGAGACCAGACGGCGCAGGACCGGCGCCACCCGTTCGGGGTTGATGGGAAACTCGATGCTGTTGAGGGAGTCCTCCGGCGGCCCGTAGCTTTCGCCCGCCTGCAATTCGAGCAGGCGATCGGGATCGATGGTGATGGCGTTGGTCTCCACCGTGGCGGAGGCGGCAATGGCGCCGGCAATGATTTCGCCCTGCACCAGCAGGCTCTGCACGCGCGCGTCGATCAGACCGGCGCGGAACTGGGAGAGGTAGAGCACGCCGATGACCAGCGCGACCAGGCCGGCGAGGTTGAGGATGACAATACGGCGGGTGAGGCTTGAAAAGCTCTGGCGGATGAAGAACTGCCAGGCGGACCGTGCCATGCCGCGAATGCCGCCGACGCGCTCGCGCGGTACGGGCGCGGCGTCCTCGCCGGGCCGTTCGGCCTCGGCGGTCTGCGCGCTGATTTCCGCAGTTCGATCGAGCACGTTAGCCAGCCGGGTTGCCTCGAGCCGGGATATCGGGCCGGCCCCCTATGAGTTTACCGCAAGCCGGGACGCTCCGTCAGTCGGCCAAAAGCCGCCGCCGCATTAACAATACGTCATTCCTTGAAGCGGTA
>CAZUDR010000533.1:0-2551 GCA_964618715.1 uncultured Undibacter sp.
AGTCCCAGACCCTGCTCGATGCCATCCTCGGCATCTTCGGCCGGCCACCGCCGCCGGCCAGCCCGGTCCGCGAGCCGCCGCCCGACCTCGTGCCGAAGCGGCAACCGCCGCGCGTCGTGATCACGCCGCGCTGGTCGACCAGTCCCTCCCGCGGCACCGCTGGCTACTGCGTGCGGCTGTGCGACGGGCGCTACTTCCCCCTGCCCCGCCTGCGGTCGAGCGAAACCTCGGAGAAGGTCTGCGAGGTCATGTGCCCGCAGAGCCGGACCATGGTGTTCTGGGGCGGCGCCATCGACGGGGCGCGCGCGTCGAACGGCGCCCGCTATGCCGATCTGGAGGCGGCCTTCAACTATCGCAATGCGGTCGTCCCCGGCTGCACCTGCAACGGCGCCGACGTGTTCGGCACGGCGGCCATCAGCCTGCGCGCCGACTTCACCCTGCGCCGCGGCGACGTCGTCGTCACCGACGACGGCGTGAAGGTGTTCGTCGGCTCGGCCGGCGACGAGCACGGGGACGACGATTTCGTCCCGGTGCAGGATTATCGCGGGCTTTCGACCAATCAGCGCCGCGCGTATTCGGATATCGTGGTGACGCGCCGGGCACGGCTGGCATCGCCCGTTCTGGATTTCAACACGCGCTTCGTGCTCGACGCCTCGTCGGCGCCGCGCAGCTCGATGTTTCCCGTCAGCGCACCTGACGGCAGGTGACGTCATGCGGACTGTTTGCTGGAGAGGCGTGGCGGCCGCGGCGCTGTGCGGGCTCACAATTCGGCATCGTCAGTACGAGAGGGCGATCAGCACGAGAACGATCACCATCACCGCCGCCAGCCCCAGCCCGAAGTGTTTTGTGGTGGAACGCTCCGACATCGTCCTTACATACAAAAAATCCCGGACCATGTCCTGATGGCGGTCAGGGCAACCTCCGCGCGAGGTTCGGCCACGCCTGGCCCTGCCATTGCAGCCCGGTCACCCTCCACCGGCGCGATTTCCCCGCCTCGCCGGCCCGGATAAGATTTCCGGCGCACACCGGAGGCCGCGATGGATTCCTTTGAGACAACCACCTGGGTCATCGACTGGGTCTGGAGCCTGCCGCTGATGCTGCTGACCGTCATCATCCATGTCTTCGGCCTCGCCGTCATCAACGACGCCGCCATTGCCATTCTGAAGGACATCCCGGCGCGGCGCCGCTTCATGTACAAGTTCGCCGTGGTCATGACCACGGCGGTGTTGCTGATGATCGTTCTGCACGCGCTCGAGGCGGTGGCCTGGGGCCTCGCCTATCTGGCCATCGGCCTGTTTCCGACCACAAGGCTGGCGATGCTCTATTCGCTCGGCGCAATGACCGGCTTCGGCGCCGGAAACATCTCGCTGCCGGAGCACTGGGCGATGATGGGCGTGCTGCAGTCGCTGGCCGGGCTGCTGCTGTTCGGCCTGACCACGGCCTTCATGTTCGCGATGATCCAGGCGGTGTGGCCGGTGCGCACCGGTACGCAGACACGATGACCGGAGCTGACTCGCAATCCCCGCCGGCCAACTGATGGTTTTGGCGCCGCTGCTGCATCCCGATTGGTGTTGGCGATTATGCCGCTATCGGCTGCGGCGCCTTGGCTGCTGCCTCGGCGGCCATGCGCCCCGCCAGTACGGGTTCTGGTTGCAGAACCCGCGGTTTCCGGCAATGACCTGGGGTATGCACTGCTGCAGCGTCCAGTAGCTGCAATCCCAGGAGACCGAGCCGGGCCAAACCTGCTGCACCGCACACCAGGGTGCAACGCGGGCCTGGGCTGCTTGCGACGCGAGCGCAACCAGACCGATGCCGGCGCCGGCCAGCAACAGAAAAATTCGTGTCCTCTTCATGGTCTGATGATAATCCCGCCACGCAAGCATGCGCCACTCATGGTGATGCTTTCCGGAGGTTTTGGCGCAGTTCGTCGAGTCGAGTATGGATCGACCTGAGCCGCGTCTCGACCTGCGCGCATCTGACAAAGTCGTCCAGACAGTGTCTTGCCGCATGCCGTTGCTCTTACGCTTCGGCTTCAAGACGCGCGATCTCGATCTTTAAGTCATTTGCGAGCGACATCGGCCGGGCACCCGGCGCCGGACATGCACCGACACTTGCCGTCTGAGGCAGCCCCTGAACCCATCACAGTCGTCGGCCAAATCCGCGAAAGCCGCCAAACAGCAACGAGATGACGAACAGAACCAGCGCGACGAAGAATACGATCTTCGCGATCCCGACGGCTGCACCCGCAATCCCGCCGAAGCCGAGAATGCCGGCAATCAGCGCAATGATCAGCAGTGTAATAACGAGTCCGAGCATCTCCGTTCTCCGTATCAGCCCCCGACCATGCAAGAACTCTTTAGCAGAGGACAGGTTCCGGCCGAGAACCCCGAGCGGAACTTTTTCAGATCTGATCGGAATCGTTCCTTGGCGGGAAAACATATGCTGCCACCAGCACTGCCAGAAGGATTGTGCCGTAGAGCTGCGGTTCGCGACCCTGCACTGCATCCACCAGCTGCCCGCATGTCCGGTCGATCGAGACCAGGGCGGCCCA
>CAZUDR010000534.1:0-2550 GCA_964618715.1 uncultured Undibacter sp.
GATGCGTGTACTCACCTCGCCCCAGGCATAGGCGAAGAAACCGAGCGGCCGCGACGCAGTGACGGCCGGATCCTTCTGCCGCAGCGATCCGGCGGCCGAATTGCGCGGATTGGCGAAGATCTGACCGCCGGTTTCCTTCTGCCGTTCGTTGAGCTTCAGAAAATCACTCTTGGTCATATAGATCTCGCCCCGCACCTCGCAAACCGCCGGAATGTTCCTGCCTTTCAGCCTGTGCGGGACCGCTTTCACGGTGCGGATATTGGCGGTGACGTCCTCGCCCTCGGTGCCGTCGCCGCGGGTGGCAGCGGTCCTCAGTTCGCCGTCCTCGTAGCGCAGCGACATCGACAGACCGTCGATCTTCGGCTCGGCCGAGAAGGCAAGTGTTTCGTCCTCCGGCAGCCTGAGGAAACGGCGGATGCGGGCGACGAAATCGTGCACATCGTCGTCGCTGAAAGCGTTGTCCAGCGACAGCATCGGCACCGCGTGCCGCACCTTGGCGAAGCCGCGGCCGGGCGCCGCGCCGACCTGCTTCGACGGCGAGTCGGAGCGGACCAGGTCGGGGTGGCGTTCCTCGATCGCCTTGTTGCGCTCGCGCAGCGCGTCATAGGCGGCGTCGGTGATCTTCGGCGCGTCTTCCTGGTAGTAGCGCCTGTCGTTGAGCGCGATTTCGTAAGCCAGCCGCTTCAGCTCGGCTTTGGCCTGCGCCGCGGTCAGATCGGGAACCGGGATTTTGGTGACGTCTTTGGCCATCTTAGTCCGTCATGGCCAGACCTGAGCCGGCCCAACCACGTCTTGTTGACCGCAATCTAAAGACGTGGATGCCCGGCACAAGGCTTGTGCCCGGGCCGGCGAAGCCGGACCCGAGTGCCGGGCATGACGGCTGTACACGCTGTGCGCGTGCCCCGGAATGACCCTTGTCTGGTGCACCAAATTCCCCGAAGGTGCCGGCAAAGAAACAACGAGGAAACGCCGGACCCGAGATGTTCATCCACCCGCGCGGCAAGAACCGTCCCTACCATCTCGGGCCTTTCCCGCTGGAGACACTCGCCCGCGACGTCGAGGTCGCGGCGCAGGAGACGGCGCGACCGCCGCGCGCCGCATCCCCGGAAGCCGGGGCCGGAGGTCCGCTGGCACGGGCGGCCGATCACTACCGCGAGCTGTTCGCCAAATTCGCCGACGGCAAGGTTGCCGAACAGAAGGCGCCGGTACCGGACGACCTCGACCGGCGTGCCGCCGACATCAGGGGCGCCGCCTATTTCCTCGACGCTGCGCAGGTCGGCATCTGCGAGATGGTCCCGAACGCCTGGATCGCCGGCGGCGATCATCCCGCGCACAAATACGCGGTGGTTATCCTGGTCGAGGAACCGCGATTGCCGGAGCCCGACAATCTGGCGCGTGAATGGATGGCCGACGCGCGCGCCAGGATTGCCGACATGCGTGCAGCAGAGGTCGCCGTCTGCGTCGCCGGCCATATCCGCACCATGGGCTTTGCGGCCCGCGCGCATTTTTCCGGTCACAGCCTCGTCGACGGCGAGCGGCTGGCGGTGCTGGCGGGGCTTGCCGTGCGCACCGATGACGGCCTGCGCAATCCGTATCTCCGCGCCTTTGCCATTGCCGTGGTGACCACCGATTATGCATTGGCCACCGACGCGCCGCTGCACGAGAGCGCGCTCCATGCCAAGGGCTTCGCTTACTGGATGGGCCTCAACGGCGCGCAGTCCGGCCGCGAGCGCAACCGGCAGAAGAAACGCAAGACGCACCTCTCGCGCTTTCCCATGGAGACGGTGAAGCGGGTCGAACGGCCGACCACGCTCATCCTCGACGACGAGGTACCGCAGGTTCCCAAGCGCGCCGCCTTCTTCCAGCGCGCACTGCACAACGACCTCGGCGACAAGGCGAAAACCGAGCGCACCCGTTTCGCCTTCAAGACGCCGCTGTCGTGGGGCCTGCTGCAGGTCATCCGGTCGCTGGTGCCGTTCCAGGGCGGCGACGTCGCGCCGGCGAGCGAGCGCGCGAAATACCGCAACCTCGAGGCCAATGCGCGCGCCATCAAGTCGCTCTCCTATGCACTCGGCTCCGATCTCACCGGCATCTGCGAGGTGCCGCGCTACGCCTGGTTCTCGCACAAGGAGGACGGCAGCGAGATCAGGCCCTATCACCGCCATGCCGTGGTGATGCTGATCGACCAGGGCTTCGACACCATGGAGGGCGCCAGCGGCGACGACTGGATCTCCGGTTCGCAGTCGATGCGCGCCTACCTGCGCGGCGCGGTGATCGCCGGCATCATGGCCGAGATGCTGCGCGCGCTCGGCTTTTCGGCGCGCTCGCAGACCAATGCCGACTCGGACGTGCTGCACATCCCGCTCATCCTGTGGGCGGGACTGGGCGAACTCTCCCGCATCGGCGAGCTGGTGCTCAACCCGTTCGTCGGTCCGCGATTCAAGTCGGTGGTGATGACCACCGACTTTCCGCTTGCCGTCGACCAGCCGATCGATTTCGGCCTGCAATATTTCTGCTCCAACTGCCTCAAATGCGCGCGCGAATGTCCCT
>CAZUDR010000535.1:0-2539 GCA_964618715.1 uncultured Undibacter sp.
CAGTATCGCTCATCGTTCCGGGCTTTCAGCTCGTTCCAGACGTTCAACTCCCAATGCCGAGCACGAAGGTGACGGCAATTCGGATGATTTGATCCGCGATCAGGAAGAACACCGAGGCGATCGCCACCATGACGAACACCATGGCGGTTGTGATCGCAGTTTCCCGCCGCGACGGCCAGGTCACCTTGCGGGTTTCCTCCCGCACTTCCTGGAGAAACTTGAATGGAGACGTGGCCATTCCAACTAAATCCTGATTCCAAGTCCTGAATTCAACCAATGCCGGATGTAGTGACGGGCGGGGCCGATTGCCCGTCCGCGGCGGCGAAATTATGGGGCCGGTCGTCCCGCCTGGCAGGAGTGGAGGGACTCGAACCCCCAACCCCCGGTTTTGGAGACCGGTGCTCTAGCCATTGAGCTACACTCCTCCGGAAGCGGTTGCGGCGAACCTAAGGGTCCGCCGCGCGGATGTCATGCATTATAGCAGAAACCAATGCAAGGCCGATGACGCCCGTTTTCAGGCGATTTCGGCTTACTTCGCCCGTCGTACGCCGGCGGACGGGTCCGGCCTTAACGCTGACATTTTCCCGATACGCCATGGTGGCAATGTGCCATCCGCGCTGGAACTCGCAGGCAACTCGCAATAAATTGCGGTCCGGCGATACGGGGGATGGATGCGGACCAGCGGAGTGTTAACCCAATGCGGTCATCTTCCAGTTCAATGACATCGCGCATGACCATGCGCGTCTGCGCAATCCTGTTCGCCCTCTGGGGCTTCGCCGGCCTGCCGCCGGCCCTCGCCGAATCTGGCCCCTTCGTGGGGTTCGGCGGCAACTGGGCGGGCACCGGAACGCTCCGCCCGCAAGGCGGCCAGCCCGAGCGCGTGCGCTGCAACGCCAGCTACCGGACGCGTGGCAGCAGCGCGCACCAGGTCGATCTGAGTTTGCGCTGCACCAGCGACAGCTACAATTTCGATCTGACGGGTGATTTCTCGGCGGACGCCGGCAACCGGATTACCGGCCGCTGGACCGAGCGGACCCGCAACATCGGCGGAACCGCCATCGGCCTCGCCCGCGGCGACCGGCTGCAGATTCACATCGAGAGTTCGGCCTTCGCCGCAACTCTGAATATGGTGACCCGCAACCGCCGCCAGACCGTCAGCATCGATTCCCGCGGTGCCGGGCAGGTCGTGAAAGGCTCGATCTCGCTCCGCCGCAGGTAATTGTATCGCCGACCCCGGCGGCGAGGACCCACTGGACCGCATCATGGAGATCCGTGCACGGTACATCCTGATTGGCAGCTTCACGCTGGCTGTCCTGCTGGGTGCTTTCACCTTCATCTACTGGCTGGAGAACGCCGTCGGGCTCGGGCAGGTCGTCTACCGGGTGCGCTTCGATCAGCCGGTTTCCGGGCTCGGTGCAGGAGCGGCTGTGCTGTTCAACGGCGCCCGCGTCGGCACCGTCACCGGGCTCGAACTCGACCAGCAGGACCCCAAGCGCCTCACCGCGACGATTGCCGTCAATGCGGCAACGCCGATCCGCACCGACACCGCAGTCGACGTGACGCACCAGGGACTGACCGGGGCTCCCACGATCGCGCTGAAGGGCGGCGCGGCGAATGCGCCGCAACTGCTATCGCCGGATGGCAAACCGCCGGAACTCGTGGCCGGCGCGGGCGTCGGCAAGAACATCACGGAATCGGTGCAGCAGACGCTGAACAAGATCGACGGCATTCTGGACGAGAATGCCAAGCCGCTGAACACGGCCATCACCGGCATCAGCGAATTTGCAGACATGCTCGGGAAAAATTCCAAACGCGTCGAGGGACTGATCGGCGGGCTGGAAAAGCTGACCGGCAGCGGCGGCGATCAGCAGACGCCAAAGGTATACGACCTGGCGGCAGCCACCGATTTCGCCGCGGTCGACAAGACCATCGGCGCGCAGATGGTGGTGCCCGACCCCACTGCGCTCCTTCTGTTCGACACCCAGAAGATCCTGATCCGCACGAACGACGGCACCTACTCGAACGTGAAGGAAGGCCAGTGGGCGGACAATCTGCCGAAGCTGATGCAGGCCCGCATTTTGCAAAGCTTCGAAAACGCGAACCAGCTGAAAGAGGTGAGCCGGCCGATCGACATGATGGAGCCGGCCTATCGCCTCGAACTGGGTATCAGGAATTTCCAGCTGGTGCCGGAGCCGACGCCGACAGCTGTGGTCGAGTTCACTGCCCGATTGCTGGACGACCAGGGCAAGGTGGCGGACGCCCGCATTTTCAGCGTCTCCGAACAGGCGAAAGCCATTGACGCGCCCGACGCGGTTGCCGCGCTCAACGCTGCGTTCTCCAAGGCCGCGCATGAACTGGTCGAGTGGACCGTGGAGCACATATCGGCAGACGCAGGGTCGCCGCCCGAACCGGAGCCCGCCCCGCCTCGCATGGAGCCGGCGCCGACCGAACCGGGGCCCACGCCCCCTCGCTAGGATCTCGGCGGACGAGCGTCGCGACCGGGCATGACGTGCCGGCCAACGCGCGAGGGCGCGAAGGC
>CAZUDR010000536.1:0-2535 GCA_964618715.1 uncultured Undibacter sp.
CGCACGGCTACCTGATGTCGTCCTTCATCACGCCGCTCACCAACTGTCGCACCGATGAATATGGCGGATCGCTCGAGAACCGCATGCGTTACCCGCTCGAGGTGTTCCGCGCGGTGCGCAAGGTCTGGCCGGAGCACAAGCCGATCTCGGTGCGCATCTCGGCGCACGACTGGGTCGGCCCCGACGGCATCATGCCGCAGGATGCGGTTGCGATCTCGCACATGCTGGCGGAAAACGGCGTCGACCTGATCGACGTGTCCGCTGGCCAGACCACGGTCGAAGCCAAGCCGGTCTATGGGCGCATGTTTCAGACGCCGTTCTCCGATCGGATCCGCAACGAAACCGGCGTTGCGACGCTCGCGGTCGGCAACATTTATGAGCCCGACCACGTCAATTCGATCCTGATGGCGGGCCGCGCCGATCTGGTCTGTCTCGGCCGCCCGCATCTGGCCGATCCCTACTGGACGCTGCATGCCGCCGCCGATCTGCGCTACACGGGCGTCAACTGGCCCAAGCCCTATCTGCGCGGTGGCGAGCAGCTCAACCGGCTGAAGGCGCGCGCCGAAGCCATGTCGGGGAAGGTGTGATGGGCACGCTCACCGGCAGGCATGCCCTCGTCACCGGCGGCGGCACCGGCATCGGCGCCGCCATCGCGCAGGCGCTGGCCGGCGAGGGCGCCGCGTTGACGATTGCCGGTCGGCGCAAGGGCCCGCTCGAGACCGTGGCCGGTGCATTGCCGCAGGCGAAGGCAATTACCGCCGACGTGACGCGTGAAGAGGATTGTGCAGCGATGGTCGAGGCTGCGCGCGCGGCGAACGGCCCTGTCGATATCGTCGTCGTCAATGCCGGCATGGCGGAGAGTGCCCCGTTCGCGAAGATGGATCTTGCGCACTGGCAGCGCAGCATCGATGTCAATCTGACCGGGGCGTTTCTGACGGTGCGGTCTGTGCTTGCCGACGTGACCCGTGATGCCGCGGGCGATGGCCGCCGCATCATTTTCATCGCGTCGACCGCCGGGCTGAAGGGATACCCTTACGTTGCCGCCTACTGCGCGGCCAAGCACGGCGTGGTCGGGCTTGCGCGCGCGCTCGCCGCCGAGCTTGGACCGCGCGGCGTCACGGTCAATGCGGTCTGCCCGGGCTACACCGAGACGCCCATGCTGGAGGCGTCGGTCGCCAATATCGCCGCCAAGACAGGTCGCTCCGCGGACGCTTCGCGCGAGCAGCTTGCGCGCGACAATCCGCACGGCCGGCTGATCGCTCCGGAGGAGGTGGCGCAGACCGTGCTCTGGCTGTGCGCTCCGGCGGCCCGCTCGGTCAACGGACAGGCCATTGCGGTGGCGGGAGGTGCGGTATGAAGGACGACGTCAAACCGCGCGCGCGCGGTGCCGCGCAAAGCCTGAGCAAGCAGCGGCTGCGGCTCTGGCTGCGCCTGCTGCGCGCGACCCGGGCGATCGAATCGGAGCTGCGCGAGCGCCTGCGCGTCAGGTTCGGCATCACGCTGCCGCAGTTCGACGTGATGGCCGCGCTCTATCGCCGGGAAGACGGCATGACCATGACCGAACTGTCGCGCATGCTGCTGGTTTCCAACGGCAACGTCACCGGCATCATCGACCGGCTGGTGAACGACAGGCTGGTTGCGCGTCAGCCGTCGGCCGACGATCGCCGGGCCTTCCTGGTGCGGCTGACGCCGAAGGGCGCGACCCAGTTCGCGACGATCGCGAGGGCACATCAGGACTGGGTCGACAGGATGCTGGCCGATTTCGACGGCGAAGAGGCCGACATCATCATCAGGCATCTTGATGGCCTGCCCGCCCGCGTCCGCAACGGAGGAGCCCGGCCGTGAAAGATTTCAAGCCGCAGCATTTCAACTGGCGCATGGACGGCGACGTGGCGGTGATCACATTCAGTCGCCCGGAGCGCAAGAACCCGATCACCTTCGAGTCCTATGCCGAATTGCGCGACACGTTCCGCGGGCTCACCGATGCCGGCGACGTCAAGGCCGTGGTGTTCGGCTCCAACGCCGGCAATTTCTGCTCGGGCGGCGACGTGCACGACATCATCGGGCCGCTGCTGGAGCGCGACATGAAGGGACTGCTCGCCTTTACCCGCATGACCGGTGATCTGGTGAAAGCCATGCGCGCCTGCCCGCAGCCGGTCGTCGCCGCGATCGACGGCGTCTGCGTCGGCGCCGGCGCCATGATCGCGCTGTTCTGCGACGTGCGGCTCGGCACGCCGCAGGCGAAGACCGCATTTCTGTTTACGCGCGTCGGGCTCGCCGGCTGTGACATGGGTGCCTGCGCCATGCTGCCGCGCGTGATCGGGCAGGGCCGCGCGGCCGAGCTTCTGTTCACCGGCCGGACCATGAGTGCCGAGGAGGGCGAGCGCTGGGGGTTTTTCAATCGTCTCGTCGCGCCCGACGCGCTCGAGGCTGAAGCCGTAGCGTTCGCGAAGTCCCTCGCCGCCGGACCCACTTTCGCGCACATGATGACCAAGACCATGCTCGGCCAGGAGTGGTCGATGTCGATCGAACAGG
>CAZUDR010000537.1:0-2529 GCA_964618715.1 uncultured Undibacter sp.
CGACGAGCTGCATCAGGTCCTTGTCGGACGACACGATCGTCGTGGTCGCCTTCGCTTCGCAGGCAAGCCGTGCATAGGTGGCGATCAGGTCGTCGGCCTCGAATCCGGCCTGCTCGAGGCAGGGGATTTCGAAGGCGCGCACCGCCGCGCGGATCAGCGGGAATTGAGGGACCAGGTCCTCGGGTGCATCCGGCCGGTGCGCCTTGTATTGGGGATAGAAATCGGTGCGGAAAGTGTTTTCCGACTTGTCGAACACCACGGCGAGGTGGGTCGGCTTGTCGTCCGGCTTCATCTCGGCGAGCAGCTTCCACAACATGTTGCAGAAGCCGAGCACCGCGTTGACCTGCAGCCCGTCCGACTTGCGCGTCAGAGGCGGCAGCGCGTGATAGGCGCGGAAGATGTAGGATGACCCGTCGACCAGGAAGAGGTGGTCGCCCTTCTTCAGAGGACGCGCAGCCGTACTGGCCGGCAACGCGGTCGCCGCAGAGGCGGGCTTCTCTCTGTGTTCGGCCCTGGCCGGCGATTTTGCGGCTTTGTCTTTGCTCGCGGGCTTGTTCGCGAGCTTGGCCGCGGGTTTGGCTTTGGTCTTCGTCCTGGCGCTGGCTGGCATGGCCCGAATGTGGTCCCGCCGGCTCCGTTAATCAATCTTCGACACCGCGCGGCCACAGGAAATGCGCGGGGCCCGCAGCCCTCGCCACCTCCGGTCGTCTCTGCTATCAAAACGCCGCCGGCGGCGGCCGGCCTCGACCGATCACCATCAGGACGGACACCCCATGCGCGTTGCCATGATCGGCACCGGCTATGTCGGCCTCGTTTCCGGGGCCTGTTTTGCCGATTTCGGCCACGAAGTGATCTGCGTCGACAAGGACGCCGGCAAGATCGCCGCGCTGGATCGTGGCGAGATGCCGATTTACGAGCCGGGACTGAGCGAACTGGTGGCCGCCAACGAGAAGGCCGGACGGTTGAAGTTTACCACCGAACTCAAGCCGGCCGTGAAGGCGGCCGACGCGGTGTTCATCGCGGTCGGCACGCCGTCCCGGCGTGGCGACGGCCATGCCGATCTGAGCTTCGTCTATGACGCCGCCCGCGAGATCGCCCGGGCCATCGACGGATTCACCGTGGTGATCACCAAGTCGACCGTGCCGGTGGGCACCGGCGACGAGGTCGAGCGCATCATCCGCGAGACCCGGCCCGACTGCGACTGCGCGGTGGTGTCCAATCCGGAATTCCTGCGCGAGGGCGCCGCCATCCGCGATTTCAAGCATCCCGACCGTATCGTGGTCGGTTGCTCGGACGCGCGTGCACGCGCGGTGATGAACGAGATCTACCGGCCGCTCTATCTCAACCGCGCCCCGCTCATGTTCACCGACCGGCGCACGGCGGAGCTGATCAAGTACTCCGCCAACGCGTTTCTCGCCACCAAGATCACCTTTATCAACGAGATCGCCGATCTGGCCGAGAAGGTCGGCGCCGATGTGCAGGAGATCGCGCGCGGCATCGGGCTCGACAACCGCATCGGATCCAAGTTCCTGCACGCCGGCCCCGGCTTCGGCGGATCCTGCTTTCCCAAGGACACGCTCGCGCTGCTGAAGACCGGCCAGGACAACGAAGCTCCCTTGCGCGTCGTCGAGGCGGTGGTTGCGGTCAACGATGCGCGCAAGCGGGCGATGGCGCGCAAGGTTTCGGCTGCGCTCGGCGGCGAAACGCGCGGCAAGACCGTCGCCGTGCTCGGACTGACCTTCAAGCCGAATACCGACGACATGCGCGAGGCCCCGTCGATCCCGCTGATCACGGCGTTGCAGGACATGGGTGCCGCCGTGCGCGCCTATGATCCCGCCGGCATGGAGCAGGCCAGGAAAGAGCTCGGCAATGTGACGTTCTGTGAGGATGCCTACACCTGCGCCGACGGGGCGTCCGCGCTGGTCATCGTCACCGAATGGGAGGAGTTCCGCGCGCTCGACTTCGAGCGGCTGAAGAGTGTGATGGCCACGCCGGTGCTTGTCGACCTGCGCAACATCTACAGCGCGGACGAAGCCGGCCGCCACGGTTTCGCCTATACGAGCGTGGGGCGGGCAGGGAAATGAGATTTTTCAGAAGCTGTCATGCCCCGCGCAAGCGGGGCATCCAGTAACCACCGATCTCGCAATTGAATTGATGCATGTGTTTACTGGATCACCCGCTTTCGCGGGTGATGACAGGCTGAGATTGTGGCTAGTATCTTCGACACCCCACTTCCGATCGACGAAGCTCTGCCGCGGCTCACCACGGCGCTCGCTGCCAACACCTGCGCCGTGCTGGTGGCGCCGCCCGGCGCCGGCAAGACCACGAGCGTTCCGCTGGTGCTGCTTGAAGAACCCTGGGCGAAGGACAGGAAAATCCTCGTGCTGGAGCCGCGCAGGCTGGCCGCCCGTGCCGCTGCCGCACGGATGGCGTCGACGCTGGGCGAGCAGGTGGGCGATACGGTTGGCCTGCGCGTGCGCTTCGGCTCGAGGGTGTCGAAGCGCACCCGCGTCGAGGTGGTGACCGAGG
>CAZUDR010000538.1:0-2529 GCA_964618715.1 uncultured Undibacter sp.
TCGGGCCGAAGAATTGGTTCTTGTCGAGCAGGACGTCCTCGATCAGTTCTCGCTTCAGAGAGGCCTCTAAGGGCATCGCGGCCCAAAGGGGCCAGAACATATAGAAAGTTTTGATCCTGTGGTGACGGCCCGTCGCATGATCGAAATCCTCACTCGCGCGGTGAACTGACGGTTATAGGGACATACATCGAGGGTCGGAGGCAATGCCGCAAGCCCGCGGCAGGCAGGTCAGGCGACGCGGGCACGACCCGCACCTGGATTCAGGCTCCGCCCGATTGCATCGCGTCGGGCTGGGTGAACAGTCCGACCTTGAGGTCGTTGGCGCGATAGATCACGGTGCCGTCGGCCGAGAGCCATCCGTCGGCGATGCCGAGCACCAGCTTCGAGCGCATGACCCGCTTGACGTCGATGCCGTAGATAACCTTCTTCACGTTCGGCAAAACCATGCCGGAAAATTTCAATTCGCCCAGACCGAGTGCCCGGCCCTTGCCCGGCGCACCCAGCCAGCCGAGAAAAAATCCGACCATCTGCCAGAGCGCATCGAGGCCGAGACAGCCCGGCATCACCGGATCGCCCTTGAAATGGCAGAGGAAGAACCAGAGGTCCGGCTTCACATCGAGCTCGGCCCGGATCAGGCCCTTGCCGTGCTCGCCGCCCGTCTCGCTGATTTCGGAAATGCGGTCGAACATCAGCATGGGCGGCAGCGGCAGTTGTGCATTGCCAGGCCCGAAAAGCTCGCCCCGGCCGCAGGCGAGCAGGTCCTCATATTCGAAGCTGTTGCGCCGTTCCGGCATCGAGCTGGTGTCTCCTTGCCGCCGGCCAGGCTGAAGTCCCATAGGGCATACGTAACATACGGGGTTTGCGGGTCAAAGGCGGCGGAACGACCCGCCCCGACGTCGTCCGGACCGCCGAAAAGGCCATAAGATGGGCTGCTCGCTGCTGCGACGCAGTTGCATCGGCGGGCCGAATGCGTATATGTTGCAAATGAAACAGTCTGCCGCCGGCCCGGCGGTGCTTGGATTATTGGGACATTGCGATGACCCAGACGCGTACGGTCGTATTGCCTCCTTCCCAGCCGGCTGTCGGCGCCACCGCCGACAAGACCGACCTCACCGGCTGCCCCTGGCATGACGTCAAGGCCATGCTGCGCCAGGTCGGCCTGCGTCCGACTCGCCAGCGGATGGCGCTCGGCTGGATCCTGTTCGGCAAGGGTGACCGTCACCTGACGGCGGAAATGCTCTACGAGGAGGCGACGCGCGCCAAGGTGCCTGTGTCGCTGGCGACGATCTACAACACGCTGCACCAGTTCACCGAGGTCGGCCTGCTTCGCCAGGTCGCGGTCGACGGCGCAAAGGCCTATTTCGACACCAACGTGTCGGAGCATCATCACTACTTCGTCGAGAACGAGAACGAGCTGCTCGACATCCCGGGCGGCGCGGATGTCATCGTCGGCGATACGCCAACCGCACCCGAGGGCTACGAAATCGCCCGCGTCGATGTGATCGTGCGGCTGCGCCGAAAGTCGTAAGCGGCAATTTCCCTGTTATCGATCGGATCATGGCCGGGCCTGTCCCGGCCGTTTTCCTGCCGCGTGGCGCAACCGGGGTTCGGACTGCCTTGCGTGGCAACGCCAGGCATCGGTCCTGAAGCCGGCCCTACTCCACCGTCTCGTTCAGGTAGGCGCCCCACAGCCGTTCCTGGCGGATCCAGCCCGCGAACCCGTTGCCGGAAAACTCGCACCAGGTGCCGCTGCACGATTGCAGCGTGCCGAACACGCCGCCCTGCAGCCTGGCCACCAGGGAGGAGCTCGCGTCGGGGCTCTCGTACAGCGGAACGAGGTCGTGCTCCAGCGCCGGCACCACGACCGCGGTACGCCTGCCCGACAGCAGCGAGTGGTACACCCATCCTTCCGCGCCTTCCCAGTCGCGCACGCGCCGCCAGTTCTCGAATTCGGCGGTGATCTCCACCGGCATGCCGGCGCGGGTATAGACCCAGCGCACGTCCTGATCCTTGTTGGGCCCGGTGCGCACATTGACCCGGTCGGCCTTGAGACTGACGAAGCGCGGCACCGGCAGACCGCTGACCTGCCCCTTGGCAGCGGCCGGGTCGACGGCGAATGCGTGCGTGTTCAGGAGCGCCAGCAGGCCGGCGCCGGCAAGGGCGCCTATCAAGCTCCGGAACGTGGCGCGAACGCTTTGTGTTGCCACTGCCATCTGCTAGGAAAACGTAGGGATTTTGGCTTGCACGCGGATGATCCGGAGTGTGCAGGAGCCCGGTTAAAGAGGACTGAATCGGCGCAGGCGCGGTGGCGGGACAGGGCATGCCGAAAAGCAAAAAACCGCTGGTCGTGGTGACCCGCAAGCTGCCCGACAATGTCGAGCTGCGCATGCGGGAACTGTTCGATGCCCGCCTCAACGCCGACGACAGGCCCATGACCCAGGCGCAGCTCGCCGAAGCGATGAAAACCGCCGACGTGCTGGTGCCGACGGTCACCGACCGCATCGACGCCGCCGTGCTGTCGAAATCGGG
>CAZUDR010000539.1:0-2525 GCA_964618715.1 uncultured Undibacter sp.
CGGCGACAAGACCAGTCCGCAGAGCGTGGTCGACGGCCAGTTCTCCATGCCTTTCTGCGCGGCTGTGGCGCTCCGCGAGGGCGGGCTTGCCTGGGACGACTACAGGAAGCACCTCCACGACGAGACCACCCGGGCGCTGACCCGCAAGGTGAAGACGGTCGTCGACGCCCGCGCGGAAGCGGAATTCCCGGCCAACATGGCGGGGGTGGCGACGATCAGGACCGCCTCCGGCGACTACGAGCGCCTGGTGACGGTGCCGAAGGGCGAGCCCGACAACTTTCTCGACGACAAGGAATTCCGCTTCAAGTTCGACGGGCTGTGCGAGCCCTATCTGGGGGCGGAGCGCGCCGGCAAGCTTGCCGAGGCGCTGCTGGCGCTTGAGCAGGCGAATTCGGTACGGGCGGTCATGACCCTGGCCCAGGTCGCGGCGTGAGACAGGACGTGCGCAACATCACGCGTGACGAGGACGAGGCGCTGATCCTCGACAGCGTCCGGCAATTCCTCAAGCGCGACGTTGCCCCCTACGCACACGATCTGGAGGCGCGCGACGAATATCCGCAGGCGATCGCCGACAAGCTCGCCGAGCTCGGCCTGTTCGGCACCACGATATCCACCGAGTATGGCGGGCTCGGCCTGCCGGCGATGACCTTCGCGAAGATCATGGAAGAGATTGCGGCGGTGTGGATGTCGGTCGGCGGCCTGATCGGCGCGCACCTGATCATGGCGCGGGCGGTCGAGCGCTACGGCTCCGAGGACATGAAGCGGACATTCCTGCCGCGCTTCGCCTCCGGCGAACTGCGTGGCGGCGTGGCACTGACCGAGCCCGATTGCGGCACCGACCTGCAGGCCATCCGCACCCGTGCCGTCCGCAAGGACGGACACTACGTCATCAACGGCGAGAAGATGTGGATCACCAATTCGGTAAAAGGCAACATCCTCGCCGTTCTGGTGAAAACCGATCCGGAGGCAAAGCCGGCGCACAAGGGAATCAGCCTGCTGCTGGTGGAAAAGGAGCATGGCTACAAGGCGTCGAAGCTCGAGAAGCTCGGCTACCGCGGCATCGACACCGGCGCCATCGTCTTCAACGACGTGCGCGTACCGGCCGAAAACCTGATCGGCGGCGAGGAAGGCCGCGGGCTGCAGCAGATCCTGAACGGACTGGAGCTCGGCCGCATCAACGTGGCCGCGCGTGGCGTCGGGCTTGCCCGTGCCTGCCTGGAAGAGGCGCTCGCCTACGCGCAGACGCGCAAGACCTTCGGCAAGCCGATCTGCGAGCACCAGGCGATCCAGATCAAGCTGGCCGACATGGCGACGCGGGTGGATGCGGCGCGGCTGCTCACCGAACGCGCCGCGCAGGCCTTCGACGCCGGCGCACGCAGCGATCTCGAGGCAGGCATGGCCAAGCTGTTCGCCACCGAATCCGCGCTGGAAAACTCGCTCGACGCCATGCGCATCCACGGCGCCTACGGCTACTCGAAGGAATTCAATATCGAGCGCTACTACCGCGATGCGCCCCTGCTCGCTATCGGCGAAGGCACCAACGAACTGCAGCGCATCATCATCGCCCGCCAGCTGATCGAGCGGCACCGGATATAGGCGTCATGAACACGCCGCTTCCGCTCGCAGGCGTCCGCGTTCTGGCGGTAGAGCAATACGGTGCCGGTCCGTTCGGCACCATGTTTCTCGCCGACCAGGGCGCGGAACTGATCAAGATCGAGAATCCCAACGACGGCGGCGATTTCGCCCGCAAGCTCGGGCCTTATTTCTTCACCCCCGAAGACTCCGAATTTTTCCACGCCTATAACCGCAACAAGAAGAGCCTCAGTCTCGATCTCGGCCGAACCGAAGGCATGGCGGTGTTTCACGATCTGGTGCGCACCGCCGATGCCGTCGCCTCCAACCTGCGCGGCGACGTGCCGGCGAAGCTGGGACTCACCTATGAAACGCTCGGCAAGATCAATGCGAAGATCGTCTGCGCCCATCTTTCCGCTTACGGACGCAGCGGATCGCGCGCCCACTGGCCGGGCTTCGATTATCTGATGCAGGCCGAGGCCGGCTATCTGTCGTTGACCGGCGAGCCCGACGGACCGCCGGCGCGCTTCGGACTGTCGGTCGTCGACCAGATGACCGGCCTCGCGCTTGCCTATGCGCTGCTGGCGGGGCTGACGGGGGCGCGGACGACCGGCATCGGGCGCGACATGGATGTGAGCCTGTTCGACGTCGCGCTGAGCAACGTGACCTACCCCGGCGTCTGGTATCTCAACGAGGGCCACGTGCAGGAACGGCTGCCACGCTCGGCGCATCCCTCGCTCACGCCCTGCCAGCTCTATACCACCGGCGACGGCTGGATCTTCCTGATGTGCAACAAGGAAAAGTTCTGGCCCGATCTCTGCGCCGTGCTGGGACGGGAAGAATGGGCGCAGGATCAGCGCTTCGCCACGTTCAGGGAACGGCTGGAGAACCGTGCGCTGATCCAGGACATGCTCGACGCGGAGCTGGCGAAGAAGACGACGGCACAATGGCTC
>CAZUDR010000540.1:0-2509 GCA_964618715.1 uncultured Undibacter sp.
AGCCGTACCAGTAGGCGTTTTTCTTGTGGCCGTAGAGCAGTACCCCGAGTTCGTCGATGCCGTCGGTTATCTCGGGCTCGTCGAGAATGTGGAGGTCCTCCTGCCGCTCGGCCGCGCCGAACATCTCGTGCAGGGAGAGCACCGCGTCGTTGCAGGGGTGATACGCGTAGTGACAGGTCGGCCGGTAGGTCACCTTGCGGCCCGACCGGAGGGTGAAATAGTCGGCGATCGAGATCGACTCATTATGGGTGACCAGGAAGCCGTATTGGGCCTCCGCGGTCGGAGTCCATGAGCGCACGCGCGTATTGGCGCCCGGCTGCAGGAGATAGATCGCCGCCCGGGAGCCGGTCTTGTGCTTGCGCGCGTTGGCGGGCATCCATTTCTCGTGCGTGCCCCAGCCGATCTCGGCAGGCTGCAGGCCCTCGGCGATGAACCCTTCAACCGACCAGGTATTGACGAAAACGTCCTGCGGCTTTGGCTGCTTGGCGCGCTGGGTATCGCGCTCGGCAATGTGAATGCCCTTGATGTCGAGCTTCCTGGCGAGCCGGCCCCAGTCCTCGCGCGTTCTCGGTTCCTTGATCTTCACGCCGGTGTCGCGAGCGATATTGACCAGTGCCTGCTTGACGAACCAGGACACCATGCCGGGATTGGCGCCGCAACAGGACACCGCGGTCGTGCTGCCCGGCTTGCGCTTGCGCTTGGCTGTCATCGTCATCTCGCGCAACACGTAGTTGGAGCGCGCTTCCGGGCCAAGTTTGGTGTCGAAATAGAACCCGTACCAGGGCTCGTTCACGGTATCGATGTAGAAGGCGCCAATCTCGTTGCACAGCTCCATGATCTCGACCGAGGAGGTGTCGACCGAGACATTGACGCAGAAACCCTGACCGCCGCCGGCCGTGAGCAAGGGCGTCAGCAGGTGGCGATAATTGTCCTTGTTGACCTCCTGGTGCACGAAACGGATTCCGCGCTGGTCCAGCAAGTGGCGGTCCTCGTCCTCCGGATCGATGACGACGAAGCGGGACTTGTCGTAGTGAAAATGGCGCTCGATCAGGGGCAGCGTGCCCTTGCCGATCGAGCCGAAGCCAATCATCACAATGGGCCCGCTGATACGGGCGTGAACGGGCCAACTCGTCATTGTTCCGGTCCTCCAGCAATGGTCGGGTGATATCCGCCGGAGCGGACAAACGGAAGGAACCCGCGCCAGAAACCGGCGCGGCATCCCCGGTTTTATGCCTGAATCAGGCGGCGATGGCGGGGAAATCGGCGGATTCTGCCGCCGCACCACTGGCATGCACCAGACCGCGTGCGCCGTCGAGCGCGCCGGTGACCAGTTCGACCGCGAGCAGGCGATGGCGCTCGAAGGGGCCCGGCATGAACAGGTCCGCAGTCTTGGCGGCGGAGAAGCCGAAGCGGCCGTAATAGGGCTGGTCGCCAATGAGGATGACGGCGTGATGGCCGAGCTTGCGCGCGTCGCGCAGGGCGCGGCGGACCAGCGCAGCACCGACGCCGCGGCTGCGGCACTCGGTGGTTACCGCCACGGGGCCGAGCAGAAGCGCCGGTTGGCCGGATTCGCAGCGGATGTGCCAGAGCCGTGCAGTTCCAATCACCTGCCGGTCTTCCACGGCAATGAGGGCGAGCCCCTGCGCCGGCTGCCGGCCCTCGCGAATCCGTTGCGATGCCTTGCGCGTGCGGGTCGCGCCGAAGGCTTCGTCGAGCAGCGCCTCGCGCGCGGGGATATCGGTCGGCTTCTCGTGGCGGATCGTCACCATGGCAGTTCTTCCCGACCCGGACGCACGCACGGGCGCGCGCTTGCGGGCGCAGTCGATTTGAAGGGGGAAGGGGAGGCAGGCTCGGCCCGCCTCCCGGCGGTTCAGATGTGGTACGTCTTCAACGGCGAAAAGCCGTTGAAGGCCACCGACGAATAGGTCGCGGTGTAGGCGCCGGTGCCCTCGATCAGCACCCGGTCGCCGATCTCCAGGCTGACCGGCAGCAGGTACGGCTCGTGCTCGTACATCACGTCCGCCGAATCGCAGGTCGGTCCGGCCAGCACGCACGGGGCCGTGTCGTCGCCGTCGCGCGGCGTGCGCAGCGGATAGCGAATCGCCTCGTCCATGGTTTCGGCGAGCCCGCCGAACTTGCCGATATCGAGGTAGACCCAGCGCACGTCGTCGTCCTCGCTCTTCTTGGAGACCAGCACGACCTCGCTCTCGATGATGCCGGCGTTGCCGACCATGCCGCGGCCCGGCTCGATGATGGTCTCCGGGATGCGGTTGCCGAAGTGCTTGCGCAGCGCCTTGAAGATGGCGGTGCCGTAGCTTTTCACCGAGGGCACGTTCTTGGTGTACTTGGCCGGGAAGCCGCCGCCCAGGTTCACCATGGCGAGGTTGATGCCGCGCTCGCCGCACTCCTTGAACACCGACGCCGCCGAGGCGAGCGCGCGGTCCCAGGCGTGCTGGTTGCGCTGCTGGGAGCCGACATGGAACGAGACCCCGTGGGGCTCGAGCCCGAG
>CAZUDR010000541.1:0-2477 GCA_964618715.1 uncultured Undibacter sp.
GGTGCTGTGCGAGTTCTGCGGCAATCAGCGCTCGATCAAGGCGGCCAAGGCCGGTCTGGAGGAAGATGACTATTTTGACCTGATTAATTTCGAAAGCTCCGATCGCTATGACGAACGGCAGAAGGCTGCCCTTGCCTATGCCGAGGCGATTACGTGGGACCTTCCTGCCGGCGACGACCTTTGGAACAGGCTGCACAAGCATTTCAGCGAGCCGGAGCTGGTCGAGATCGGATATTTCGTCGCCATCACCATGGGTCAGCAGCGCTGGCTGCGTACCCTCAATATCGAACATCACCAGATACTGGCCGGGACCGATGCCTCCATGGCGCCCGGCTTCGAGACGCCAGAGGCCCTGGAACGTTCCAAGATGGCTGCCGACTACTGGGCCAGGATCGCGCCCAAATCGACCGGCAAGGCAGTCGCATGACGACGGTTCAGTCGAGCACGTCCGCCGCGCCGAGGATCGGCACCGGCGGGCCACGAATCCAGGTGAAGGGTCTGGCCAAGCGTTACGGCACCCTGGAGGTTTTCCAGAACATCAGTTTCGACGTGGACGAACGCGAGATCGTCGCCATTGTCGGACCGTCCGGCTGCGGAAAAACGACACTGCTCCGCTGCATCGACGGACTGCTTTCGCATGATGCCGGCGAAATCCGCGTTGGCCAGGAGCGGGTGGAAGAGCCGATCGCCGGCGTCGCCATGGTGTTCCAGCATTTCGGCCTGTTCCCGTGGAAGACGGTGTTTGACAATGTGGCCTACGGCCTCCGTCTGGCCGGCGCCAGCAAGGCGGACGTCGACCGCAAGGTTCCCGAATTCATCAAGATGGTGGGGTTGTCCGGCTTCGAGACGGCGTTCCCCTATCAGATGTCCGGTGGCATGCAGCAGCGTTGCGGTCTCGCCCGGGCCCTGGCACTGGAGCCAAACGTGCTGCTGATGGACGAACCGTTCGCCGCGGTTGACGCCCAGACGCGCGAGATCCTGCAGTTCGAACTGTTGCGCATCTGGGAAGAGCGGCCGACCGCCATGATCTTCGTCACGCATTCGATCGAGGAGGCGGTGCTGCTCGGCCATCGGGTCATCGTGCTCAAGGGCCGGCCGTCGAGCATTCACCAGACAGTCACCATCGACCTGCCGCATCCACGCACGCGGGCGACGCTGCAGGAACCGCGCTTCGCCGAGTTGCGCGAGCGGGTGTGGAATACTTTGATGCGCGAGGCACGCGAAGCCGAATTCCAACTCGAGCGCTGAAGCGCCGCGCATGTCGCCGGATCCCCGAGTCAATGCCGCGATCGCCCATTGGGGTCCGCGCTTCGTCGCCAACGGCGTGGTGCTGACCGACTTCGAGGAAATTACCGGCTCGCTCGCAAGCTACGATGACTGGTGTCGCGCCTGGTCAGAACGCGCGGCACATCACGAGCAGCTCGGACGCGACGCCATGACCGGCGGATACGGGCTGACGGCCGGCGAGTGTTTGCAGCGCGCCGGAGTCTATTATCATTTCGCCTCCTTTCTGTTCGTGCATGACGTTGCGCAAATGAAGACGGCGCACATGAAGGCGGTGGACTGCCGGCAGGCCGCCCTGCCGCTGCTGCGCCCGCCCGGCGAGCGAGTCGATATTCCCTATGAAGGCAAGACGCTCGCCGGAATCCTGCGCAAGCCCGCCGGCGTCGAACGGCCTCCGGTGGTGATGATGGCGGTCGGCCTCGATTCCACCAAGGAGGAAGGCGACGCGTACGAGGCGCCGTTTCTGGCGCGCGGCATGGCGACGCTGATCTTCGATGGTCCGGGCCAGGGCGAGGGACAATATGATTTCGCGATCCGCGGCGACTACGAAGCCGCCGTCAAGGCCGTGGCCGACCATGTGGAGACGCGCGGCGATCTCGACGGCACGCGGCTCGGCATGTGGGGCGTCAGTCTCGGCGGCTATTACGCGCCGCGCGCGGCGGCGTTCGAGAAGCGCATCAAGGCCTGCATCGCGCTGGGCGGACCGTTCGACTGGGGTAAAGCCTGGGACGGTCTGCCCGAGCTGACGCGCGAGGCATTCCGTGTGCGCAGCCACTGCGCGACCCAGGACGATGCGCGCAAAAACGCTGCGACGCTGTCGCTGGCCGGCGTGGCGCAGAACATCACCTGTCCGATCTACATCGTGAACGGCCGCCAGGACCGCATTGTCCCCGCCGCAGACGCCGAGCGACTGGCGCGGGAGGTGAAGGGCCCCGTGAAGCTGATGATGATCGAGGACGGCAATCACATCGCCACCAACCGCGCCTACCGCTGGCGTTCGCAGAGCGCCGACTGGATGAAGGAAAACCTGGGGTAGCCCTCTCACGCGCGGCATTCCTGCTTCCCTCCCGCCTTGCAGGGGGGGTCAGAGAGTGCATGGCGCGTTGATTGCCCCGTCGGACCCGCTATGGTCCCGCCCGCCAAGGCGACAGGAGACGTCAATGCCCGCCACGATCTTCGATTCATCCGTGTTC
>CAZUDR010000542.1:0-2475 GCA_964618715.1 uncultured Undibacter sp.
GGGATAGAGATCGTACATCCGGTTGAGGATGCGCAGCAGCGTGGACTTGCCGCAGCCCGACGGGCCGATGAACGCGGTCACCTTGTTCTCGTAGAGCGAGACGCTGATGGCCTGCAGCGCGCGGTTGTCACCGTAAAAGAAGTCGAGATTGCGGATGGACACCTTTTCGGCGAGTCCTTCGGCGCTCTGCGGCGCGCGGAAGACGGCCGGTGCCGGTGTGTCAACGCTCGTTACGCTCATGATGCTTTTCTCTGTGCCGCAAGGAGACGGGCGATGATGCTGAGCGCAAGCACCGCCATGGTGATGATAAGGGCGCCGGTCCATGCCAGCTGCTGCCAGTCCTCGTAGGGGCTGAGTGCGAACTGGAAGATGACCACCGGCAGGCTGGCCATTGGCGCATTCATGTCCGTGCTCCAGAACTGGTTATTGAGCGCGGTGAACAGCAGCGGCGCGGTTTCACCGGAAATGCGGGCGATCGCCAGCAGCACGCCGGTGACCATGCCGGCACGCGCGGCACGGTAGGCGACCTTCCGGATCATCAGCGAGCGCGGGAGCCCGATGGAGGCGGCCGCCTCGCGCAGCGTGTCGGGCACCAGCGTCAGCATGTCCTCCGTCGTCCGCACCACCACCGGGACCACGATCACGGCCAGCGCGACCGCCCCCGCCCAGCCGGAAAAATGGCCCATCTGCAGGACCATGACCTCGTAGATGAACAGGCCGATCACGATCGACGGCGCGCTGAGCAGGATGTCGTTGATGAAACGCACCACGGTGGTCAGCCTGTCGTAGCGGCCGTACTCCGCCATGTAGGTGCCGGCGAGAATGCCGAGCGGCGTACCGATCGCGACCGCGATGAAGGTCATTACCAGGCTGCCGACAATCGGGTTGAGCAGGCCGCCGGCGGAACCGGGCGGCGGGGTCATCTCGGTAAATGCCGCCAGCGACAGACCGCTGAAGCCCTCCCACAACAGCACCGCGAGGATGAGCACCAGCCACGTCAGTCCGAAGACCGTGGCGGCGATGGCCAGCGCGACGGCGAGGCTGTTGCGGCGGCGACGGGTGTCGTAGAGCGCCATGGTCAGCCCCCCACCCGTGCGTTCAGTCGCACCAACATGTAGCGGGCTGCGGCCAGCACGATGAAGGTAATGAGGAACAGGATGAGACCGAGCTCGATCAGCGACGATGTGTAAAGAACGCCGTCCGCTTCGGTGAACTCGTTGGCGATGGTGGCCGAGATGGTGGTGCCCGGCGCCAGGATCGAACCCGAGATGCGGTGTGCGTTGCCGATGACGAAGGTGACCGCCATGGTCTCACCCAGCGCGCGGCCGAGCCCCAGCATGACGCCGCCGATGACACCGACCCGCGCATAGGGCAGCACCACGTAACGCACCACTTCCCAGGTGGTGCAGCCGACGCCGTAGGCCGCTTCCTTCAGCACCGGAGGCACGGCGTCGAACACGTCGCGCGAGATCGAGGTAACGAAGGGCAGCACCATGATGGCGAGGATCAGCCCCGCGGTCAGGATACCGATGCCGTAGGGCGGGCCTTCGAAAATGGTGGAGAGCAGCGGGATCGGGCCGAACAGCTCGATGAGAAACGGCTGCACATGCTGCTGCAGGAACGGCGCAAACACGAACAGGCCCCAGATGCCGTAGATGATGCTGGGAATGCCGGCCAGCAATTCGATGGCGATGCCGATCGGGCGGCGCAGCCACATCGGGCACAGTTCGGTGAGGAACAGTGCGATGAACAGGCCGATGGGCACTGCAATCAGCATCGCGATGAGGGAAGTGACGACGGTGCCGTACATCGGTGCCAGCGCGCCGAACTGCTTCGTCACCGGATTCCACACCTCGGTGTAGAGGAACGAGAACCCGAAGGCCTTGAGCGCCGGCCAGGACCCTTGAACAAGCGAGACAATAATGCCGCTGAGGATAATGAGAACAGCGATGGCGGCGGCGCGGGTGAGATGCCGGAAGCCGGCATCGCCGAGCCTGAGCCTCTGGAGAATCCTGGCCCGGTCGGCCTGCCGGGGAATCGTGACGGCACCGCCCTGCAACGCCACATCGACCACAGGCCGCCTCCCGCTGCGCTGCATCCGGATCCTCCCCTGGCTCGTCCGGGAGGATCACTGAAGCGGCCTCAAGGCCGCAAGACAAGCCGCCCTTGAGCGGCAGTGGACAAGAAAAGGGCGCCGGTGGCGGCGCCCTTTTCCACGTTTCAGCCGATCAATTGGCCATCGCGAAGAGCGGCTTGCCATTCGCGTCCTTGATCTCCTTCTTCCAGTACCCCTCGACGTCCTTCACTACACCGGCGGGCATGGGGACATAGTCGAGGCTCTCGGCCATCTTGCCACCGTGCTCGTAGCACCAGGCGAAGAACTTGAGCGCCGCGGCCGAGGCGGCCGGATCCTTTGGCTGCTTGTACATCAGGATCCAGGTCGCGGCGGTCATCGGCCAGGACTCGGCGCCGGGC
>CAZUDR010000543.1:0-2474 GCA_964618715.1 uncultured Undibacter sp.
ATCTCCGGCCCCAGCGGCAACGAGTATCACGACTGCATTGTCGAGCACGACATGCACGTGGGAGAGATGCTCGATCTGCTGGATGAGCTGGGCCTTGCCGAGAACACCATTGTCCACTACTCGACCGACAACGGTCCGCACTACAACACCTGGCCGGACGCCGGCTACACACCCTTTCGCAAGGAAAAGAACAGTAACTGGGAAGGCGCCTACCGTGTGCCCTGCTTCGTCCGCTGGCCCGCCAAGTACCCCGCCGGCGCCACGCTCAACGGCATCGTCGCCCACGAGGACTGGATGGTCACATTTGCCACCGCTGCCGGTAAGGACGACCTGAAGGAAGATATGCTCGACGGCTACCAGGCCATCGGCCGAACCTACAAGCAGCATCTCGACGGCTACGACATGAACGAGTACTTGTCGAACGCAGACAACTACGAGGATCTCACCGAAAACATCAAAGCCTCGCCGCGCAAGGAGTTCATCTACGTTAACGATGACGGCGCCGTCGTTGCGATTCGGCTGGATCAGTGGAAGGCCGTGTTCCTCGAGAATCGCGCGGATGCATTTCAGATCTGGCGCGAGCCCTTTACCGAGTTGCGTCTTCCGCTTCTGTTCAACCTGCGGCGAGATCCGTTCGAAAAGGCCCAGATCGACGCCAACACCTACCACGACTGGTTCCTCGATCGCGCCTTCGTGTGCGTGCCGATGCAGCAGATCGCCGGGAGGTTTTTCGAGACGCTGAAGGCGTATCCGCCGAGCCAGACGCCCGGCTCCTTCAATCTCGAAAAGGTGCAGAAGCAGATTGAAGCCGCTGCAGCAGGGAAGTGATCACGTGAACTCATGCGGGGCCGTCGTCTCGGGCCAGAGGCAGGGGCCCATTTTGTTTCAGGAGAAGACACATGAGAACTATGCACGTGTACGCCAGCAGCGCACTTCTTCTGTTGGCCGCTGGCCGACCTGCCGCGCCCCCGACGGGGTCGACGACCGACCCGATTTTCTCGTGAAACGACGGCGAGACCAAGCGGGCCATCATTATGTTCCTGGAGAGGGTGACGAACCGGCATCCTCAGTAGACAAGTTGAAACGACTCACCGCAGCGACCTGCGCTCTGGTGCCGGACGGTGATGCTCCGCATGAAGAAGCGCCACTTTTTCCCAGAAAGACCGCTCGGCAGCCAGAGTGCGCACCGTCGTCTGTTGGTCCTCGAAAACGTTCGGGAACTCGGTCGCCGCGTATGGTTCCACCGTGCCGTCCAGCACAGGCCAATGGTCAGAACGGGCACCGATTTCGAGCCGTACCTGGGGCTGGACATATCCAGCGGCCGAAGAACGCGCTGACCGACCACGAGGATACGTGAAAAGGACTGTCTGCGGGTCGCTCGCGCTGATTGCCAGCGACCATGTTTCCCCCGACGCGCCCAGGATGTTCGTAAAATCGTCTATCGGCATCGGAAGGACGGAAGTCCTTATTTCATCCACGCAGCGTGCTGTCAGTTCGTCGATCCAACGGCGCACCTGCTTCCTACTCGCAGCAACGTAGGGGTCCCGCTCGTCGCCGAACCCCAGACCTTCCCGGTTGAGCGACAGGTCGACGTCTTCCGAAAACCGATCGATGGCGTTGAAGACTTTCGAGAGTGACGTTCCGCCTTTGAAAAGGAGTGTTGCCGGCAGATCCGCCATCCGCGAAAACAGCCGATGCAGCGACCAGCAGACCCAGAAATCCTTCTCGATGAGGTCCACCGACAGGCTTCTCCGGGCCGCTGTTTCCCGAAACAGCTCCGCACGCCGTTCTGCCGGCATCGTGGCGGCGTTGTCCACGCGTATCTCCTTAGTCGGCAGCGATCTTTTTGAGGACGTCGAATATCCAGTCCGCCGTGTATCGGGCGTCGCGCAGCAGCGTCTTACGTTCCGATGGGCTCAGGCGATTACGCAGTTGGCGGATGGCAGAATCATCGACGTGATTTTGCCCCAAATGCCGCAGCGCTTGAACGACCAGCGTGCTGGGGCCGGATTTCGGAAGCAGTTCCTTTGGGGCAACACGCTGGAAGGCAATCTTCTGCTTGCCCACCTGGTACACGCGGGAAGTTCCGTTGGTCAGGTAGACGATCTTCGCGGGAACCTGTGTGGAGACGCCCAAGAGGTTGGCGGCCCAGGCACCGGAAGGTTCGGTCCGCACACCGTTTTTGCGGGCTATGGCTCCGGAGCTTAAACGGGCTCTGAGGTGCCTTCGTTGCACAGACTCGCACGGAGCGGCGGAAGTGCATGGCATCGCCTTGGAGCTTCGACGAAGGGGCGGATAGCACAGGCCGGGACCAGCGCGCTGCCAATTTGGCGACTCATAATCAGAGGCTGACACATGATAGGGATCGATTGCGCAGTCGAATGGACCGTGGCGGATGCCGAGCTTGCTCCTCTGCGCCGAACCGCCTAGTGGGCGAGTAGGAAGGGGCCTCTCGAGTTTAGGTTGAAGTTGGT
>CAZUDR010000544.1:0-2472 GCA_964618715.1 uncultured Undibacter sp.
CCTCCGACCAGGGCTCCTCGGCGTGCAAGGCCACCGCATAGGGCAACAGCGCCTCGAACCGTTCCGTGGTGATCTCAGGCGCCTGCATGTTGAGCCGGCCGGATTCGGCCGTTTCCAGGTAGAGCTTGAAGCCGGCGAGCTGGTCCATGATCGGCCGCCCGAGCGCGGTCGGCGCACGCATCAGATAGACGAACAGGCCGTTGAGCGCGGCAAAGCCGCCCACCAGGGCGATGGGAAACGGATAGTCGGCGATGATCGACCCGAGCAGCGGCAGTACGTCGCCGATGCCGTTGGGGAAGGCGCTCTGCACCATGCTGGACGCGATGGAGATGAAGATGGCCAGCACCGCCACTGTCATCAGCGCGCGCACGACCGACGAAAAGCTGCTGGCGCGGAACAGGGTCATGACGATCGGCACCAGGAACATGCCGAGCCAGAAGCTGCCGAAGGCCACGGCGATGATGACGATGGTGTCCTCCTCGCGCAGCGCTCCGGACAGGATGAGGCCGACGATCACGACGACGGTCATGATCACACCGGCGACGACATAACCAAGATTTCGGCGGAAGAACCGGTGACGGTTTTCGTCCTCGATGGCGCTGGTGAAGGTCGAGCCCGCCGTGGCCACCAAGCTGCCATTGCTGCGGTCGATTTTCGCCGTGCCGCCCGATCCGTTGACGAAAGTGAGGACGGCGCGCTCGCCGGGCGGTAACGTTCCGGTTGCCTGTGCCTGGCGGCCGGTTGATTTCAACGTGAGCGTGCCGTCGTTCTCGTCAAACCGGATCAGCCCGCGCACGGCGAGCGACAGCGCCGCCGCCGTGAAGGCCCGCCACTTGTTGCGACCGAAACCCCAGTTCTCGATATAGTTGGCGAGCGCCGGGGAGATATCCCTGGGTGGATGAAAGAGCGGAATGATGGTGCCGCCCTTCGGATCGCGGCCGACCGCGCTCCAGGCGGCAAGGTAATAGCCGAGCACCAGAACGAACCCGAGACCGCCAAAGATCCAGTGCCGGTTGTCGCTGATCGCGTACCAGAACAACTGCGCCTCGCTCGGCGGTTCGACCGCGCCGGCGGGCAGCGCGGCGACCACAGTGAACCCTTCCCGCGACAGCAACGGTCTGGTCGTCTCCACCATCAGCACCCCGTTGCCGTCGATGGCGCCGCGCCAGTCGGTGCCGCGCGCGCCAAGCGGACCGGTAAAGGCGGTCCAGCGCACCGGCCTCAGTCCGTCCGCCAGATGGAGACGGTAGCTCGCCTTCTCGATGGTGAAGTCCCAGAAATTGCCGGTGACGTTCCAGTTCAGTTCCGGCTTGCCGTCGAACCAGCGGATCTGCCGCCCGGTGCGGTAGCGGAAGACGTAGGTGTGGTCACCGCGCTGGATCAGCACGTCCTTGTCGCCGGCATAGATGCGCAGCACACGGCCTCGCCGTTCGGTGAAATGCGGCTCCGGCTTACCGTCTCGGGTGACGTCAAGAAGATCGAAAGTGACCTCGCGCAACTTGTCTTCGGCGTCGGTGAAGGTGAGCGGGAAATCGCGGAAGATGCCGCGCCTGATCTGCCGCCCTTCCGCGCGCACGCGGATGGTCTCGGTCACCGTGAGGTCACCGTCCCTGGCGACCTGCACGTCGGAATCGAACGAATGGATGACCTCGGCCGCCTGCCCGCCCGCTGCGCCGAGGATCCACAGCACGGCAAAAGCCGGGGCAAGAACCGCACGCCGCAATGACCCGATCATCGTCGCGATCATGGTTGCGTCCCGAGCACGACCTGCGGCACCGCGCGCTCTGCTTCCGCCGAAAGCTCGAAATAGTCGCGCGTGCCGAAGCCGAACATGCCGGCGACCAGATTGGACGGGAACGACTGCACCAGCACATTCTGGTTGCGCACCGCGCCGTTGTAGTAGCGGCGCGCCATCTGGATCTCGTTTTCCAGCCGGGCCAGTTCCTGCTGCAATTCGAGAAAATTCCGGCTCGCCTTCAGGTCGGGATAATTCTCCGCCAGCGCGATCAGCCGCCCGAGCGCAATGGAAAGCGCTCCTTCGGCCTGCGCGCGATGGGCGACGTCGTCCCCCGGCAGCGCGCGCGCCTGCCCGCGCAACGCGGTAACCTCTTCCAGCAGGCTGCGCTCATGCGTGGCATAGCCTTTGACCGTCTCCACCAGGTTGGGCACAAGTTCGGAACGCCGTTTCAGCTGGACGTCGATCCCGCTCCAGGCCTCATTGGCCATCTGCCGGGTTCGCACCAGCCGGTTGAATACGACGATCGCGTAGACAAGTGCCGCCGCGACGACGGCGAGGATGATCCAGTGCGCCATGGGTGGTTGGTCGAATCGCCCCCTAAGGAGGTTCGACTATAGCTTCAAATGGCTGTTGTCGCAGAAAGGCGGGTGCCCGGTCCGCTTGCAGGTGCAAAAATTGCGCTTTCCCGAGCGCCTGGCGGTCCATTCGAGCGGCTGGAAGTCTGTCACCTTGTG
>CAZUDR010000545.1:0-2468 GCA_964618715.1 uncultured Undibacter sp.
GTCAGATCCAGTCGCGGTCGTGCATGGCCTGGACAAGCTCGCTGACGGCCAGGGCCAGGCAGGCGGTGCGCAGCGAGAACCCGCCGGAATCGGCTTCCTTCATCATCTCCCCGAACGCCCGGCGGATACGCTCGTCGACCAGCGCGAAGATGCTGCGGGAGACCGACACCCGCGGGTCACGCGTATGCCCGGCTTCTTTCCACGCCGCGCGGTAAAGCCGGATCTGCTCCGCCTGCTGCACGTGGAACGGCTTGCCGCTCTCGTCGATCTTCAGCGTCGAGGACTGCAGGTTCATGCCGAGCCTCGCCGCCCATTCCGCCGTCGCGTTGGTGCCGGCGCCCCACCAGATGCGCTCGCGCAAGCCCTCCGAGAACGGCTCGAGCCGCAGCGGGCCGGGCGGGTTGGGAAACATCGGCCGCGGGTTCGGTTTGGCGAAGCCGCCACCCTTCATGAGCTCGAGAAAAATCTCGGCGTTGATGCGCGCCATGTCGGCGTCGGTCTTGCCGTCCGGCGGCACGTAGCCGAAGTAGCGCCAGCCGTCGATCACCTGCTCTGGCGAGCCGCGGGAAATGCCGAGCTGCAGGCGCCCGCCGGCGATGAGGTCGGCGGCGCCGGCGTCCTCCGCCATGTAGAGCGGGTTCTCGTAGCGCATGTCGATGACCGCGGTGCCGAGCTCGATCTTGCTGGTGCGCGCGCCGCAGGCGGCCAGCAGCGGAAACGGCGAGGCCAGCTGGCGGGCGAAGTGATGGACGCGGAAATAGGCCCCGTCGGCGCCGAGCTCCTCGGCCGCGACGGCGAGCTCGATCGACTGCGTGAGCGCGTCGGCGCCGGTGCGGACCTGCGAATGCGGCGACGGGGTCCAGTGGCCGAAGGAGAGGAAGCCGATGTGTTTCATGGGGCTCTGTGTGGGAATACGGCGCACAATTTTTCAGTCCAAGTCCTAGCCCATATGCCGCAGCCAAGTCATGCCCGGCCAACCGGGTCCGGCCTTCGGCCGGCCCGGTCATAAACTTGTGCCGGGCATCCACGACGTTCTTTGCCCCGCAATGGCATGGATCGCCGGGACAGGTCCGGCCATGACGGCTCTGAGTACACGCAACGCACTCAGTGTCATCGTCCGCGCAAGCGGACGATCCAGTACACACCGGAAGCGCTGTGATGACTGGATCACCCGCTTTCGCGGGTGATGACGACCAGGTAGGCCGCGCGGCCCACGCATCACAACGGCTTCAGCCCGGCCTCGATCTGCGCGCGCCGGTTCTCGAGGAACGGCGGCAGCACCAGGCTCTCGCCCAGCCTGTCCAGCGGCTCGTCGACGGCGAAGCCCGGCCCGTCGCTGGCGATCTCGAACAGCACGCCGTTCGGCTCGCGGAAATAGAGCGAGCGGAACCAGTAGCGGTCGACCTTGCCGCTGTTGGGGATGCGCAGCGTGCGCAGCCGGTCGGCCCAGCCGTCGTAGTCGGCGTCGCGCGCGCGGAAGGCGACGTGATGCACGCCGCCGGCCCCGGGATGCGCCGGCGCAAGGTCGGGCCGCACCGCCACGTGCAGCTCGGCGCCGGGCCCCTCCCCGTTCATCGCATAGACGTGCACGCGGTCGCGGTTCGACTCCGGATGCGGATAGTCGCGTACGCCTTTCATGTTCATCACCTGCGTCAACACCATCTCGGTGGGCTTGAGCTCCGGCACCGTCATCACCACCGGCCCGAGGCCGCGGATCTGGTGCTCCGCCGGCACCGGGCTCCTCGCCCACGCATGCGCCTCGCCGGCACCGCCGTCGTCGGTGAGCGCCAGCCGCTGGCCTTCCGGATCCTCGAGGTCGAGCGTCAGCCTTCCGTCGCGCTCGACGATCTCGCCCGCCGTCACCTTCTCCGCCCGCAGCCGCTCCCGCCACCAGCGCAGGGACGCCTCGCCGGCCACGCGCATTCCGGTGCGCGTCACCGTGTTGTTGCCGCGCTTCTCCGGCCGCGTCGGAAAATCGAAGAAGGTGATGTCGGTGCCGGGCGCGGCGATGCCGTCGGCGTAGAACAGGTGGTAGGCGGACGTGTCGTCCTGGTTCACCGTCTTCTTGACCAGGCGCAGGCCGAGCACCCTGGTATAGAAGCGCAGGTTGCCGGGCGCGTCGGCGGAAACCGCAGTGAGATGATGGATGCCGGACAGTTGCATGGGGCACTCTGGACTGGGTGAAGTCGCGGCTGGTTGCCGGACCACAACCCGTTTGCGTTGAAACACACTCCGTTCATTCCCGCGCAAGCGGGAATCCAGTTCTTGATTCTTCAGGCTCATGCGATTTTCGCTCCTGGGTCCCCGCTTCCGCGGGGACGAGCGGAAAACAGCACAATTCAATATGGGCAGATCATGCTCTAGGCTGATCTAGGAACCCGTGTGCGGAAATGCGAGGGCGATCATGTCACTGAAGGGAAAGACGCTTTTCATCACCGGCGGATCGCGCGGCATCGGCCTCGCCATCG
>CAZUDR010000546.1:0-2436 GCA_964618715.1 uncultured Undibacter sp.
CGCGGGTGGTCGGGAAGTGATCGCCCGCCGCTTCCGCGCTTTCCACGTTGTCCATTGCCTCAACCAGGTCGTAGATGCCGAAGGGAATGGCGGTGACGAGGATGATGCCGAGGAACTCGAAGCCGGAGAACACGTGGTCGACCGCCGGCAGCGGCACCGAGAAGCCGAAGCTGGAAAAGGCGGCGCCGACCTTGGCGAGGCTCATGCCGCCGAGTTCGAGGCCGAACAGGGTGGAGCCCCAGGCGATGATCATGCCGACCGCGATGGCGACGAGGCCGGCGGGAATGCCCTTGGGGTATTTCACCCCACCGAACCAGCTGACCAGGATGATGGCGAAGCAGACGAGCCCGATCTGCGGCGTCATGAACATTTCCAGCGCAGGGCGCATGGAGATGAAGGTGATGGACACGCCGGCCAGCGTGCCGAGCAGGGCGGCGCGCGGCGTGATCCTGCGCACATAGGGGGCGATGAAGCCGCCGATCATCAGGATAAAGCTCTGGAAGAAGACCCAGACCAGACCCGCTTCCCATCCCTTGACGGGATCGCCGGTCTGCAACGAGATCGGCAACATGATGACGAAGGTGACGACGAACATGTGCGGCACGCTGACGCCCGAGGGCAGGGCGCAGACGTCACTGCGGCCGGTTTTCTTCGCCAGCTGATAGGCAAGCCAGGCGTAGTACATCGTCGACAGGCACATCATCAGCCCGAGCGCGGGCAGGATGCGGCCGAACACGATGTCGTCCGGCATTTTCAGCACGAACCGCAGCAGGCCGGTCAGCACCAGCATGTTGACCAGGATGTTGGTGCCGAAGCCGAAGAATGCGTTCCAGTCGCCCGCGGTCCAGATCGCCGGCCTGAACGTCGTCGATGTGCTTGTGCTCATGGGTCAGCCCCCCTTCAAGCGTTGCGTCGATTGAGCCCCTGGTTCATGCGCGCGAGCGCGGTGATCGCGCTGCCGGAATTCGACACCCAGCCGAAAATGCCGCCCTGGGCCTTGATCATGTTCAGGCCCGTCTCGTGAAACTCGGGGAAGTAGGAGGCGCAGCAGTCGCCGAGAACGATGCAGCGGTAGCCGCGGTCGTTGGCCTCGCGCACGGTGGTGTTGACGCAGACCTCGGTGGTGACGCCGCAGACAAGCAGGTTCTCCATCGCGCAGTTGCGCAGCATCGCTTCCAGACCGGTCTGGTAGAAGGCGCCCTTGCCCGGCTTGTCGATCACCGGCTCGCCGTCGACCGGATAAAGAGCGGGCACGATGTCGTGACCCGGCTCGCCGCGGATGAGAATGCGTCCCATCGGACCGGCGTCGCCGATACGCCTCGACGGCGCGCCGCGTTCCACCTTGGCCGGCGGCGCATCCGACAGGTCGGGCCGATGACCCTCGCGGGTGTGGATGACCAGCAGTCCGGCCGCGCGCGCGGCATCGAGAACCGCCTTGCACGGACCGACGGCCGCCTGCAGCCGCGACACGTCATTGCCCAGCGTTTCGCCGAATCCGCCCGGCTCGAGAAAGTCGCGCTGCATATCAATGATGAGAAGCGCGGTGCGGTCGAGCTCGACCGACAGCGGCTGAGGTTCGGCGGCGATCTGGGTCTTCACCACGCACCTCGCGTGCAGCGGATGGCGCGCCGCTGCCCCGGGCAGCGGACGCGAATTGTATGCAATGCGAGGATTCGCAAGCGCTGTGCCAAGCGGGCCGACCCGTCCCCGGGGCCCCCAATCGGAGATTAGCGGTGTAAAAACAGGGCGTTGGGTCAACGGGGCGCGCATGCAGGGACGGTCATCACACGTCCGGCCCCTGCCTAATCCGGTGGCAGCCGGGTGCAGATTGCCCCGGAAAGGCGCAACGTCCATTTCCGGTCCCGCGCAAAGTCGGCGGGGCAGAGCGTCACGCACTGTGGGCGGCTTCGGGGACCGACATGTGAGCTGATGATGAGTTCGGTCCTCGGCTTCACGTCGTGTTGCCGAACGTTGCGAACGGGCAAAGGCAATGCGCGCCGAGACTGTGCCGCGCGCCTTGCGCTTGCGTGGGCAATCGATCTCTCGAGCACGGCGGTGTCGCCACCCCGTGATCACGGCCTCAATGCCGCGCCTGCGCCGGCACGTCGATCAGCAGGTGGGCAACGGGGACGTCCGCAGTCGTGGCGGCGGTATACATACGTATCGGATATCTCCCGCCGTTTTATCGGATATCTCCCGCCGCGCTTGCCACTGCCGCAGGAAACCGGCGATTCGCATCATACCAAGTGGTAATTCCGCGGCCTTGAGGTCGCCACACTAGGCATCCATTGCGGCGAAACCGGTTTGTTTACCTTTGCGCCCTTTGGGTGCTATCAGCCCCGCTTACACCGACCATGCCCGTCAAAGAAACGAATTGGCTCCAGACGGAGCCCGCAGCAGACTATTGGAATGCAAGGGAAAAAAGCCCGCGCGTCT
>CAZUDR010000547.1:0-2422 GCA_964618715.1 uncultured Undibacter sp.
CGAGAACCTCCGCACCGCCATCCTCATCAACGAAGTCCTCCAGCGCCCCGAGCACCGCTGGATCTGAACGACAGGGGCGACTCGTCAAGCCCGCCGGCTGCGCGGTGGCGGGACCGCCAACCCTGCCCTGGCACGACCCCCCGGCCCCAGCCCGCCGGCCTCGTCTCCAACTCCCAACTCCTAACCCAAGTTGATCAGTTGGGCGACTGGGGAATTTTTCTCGGAATTTTTTTGGGGCTGAATTGAGTCCCCTGGGCGGTTGCGTCTTCCCCGGCTTCACAGCGAACCGTCGACTTCAGGGTTACGATCGGCCGCGGTGAGGGCAAATCGCGTTGTAGTGGAAAGATCTGAGTTTGACGAGCCGATTCGAGTGTCGATAATTCGGGCATGTTCATCAGGCCCTGCTATCGAAGAGTCAAGGGAAAACGGCAGGCGTACTGGGCGTTGGTGGAATCCTATCGGACGGCGCGAGGGCCGCGTCAGCGAACGGTCGCGTGGCTGGGCAGGCTCAAGGAGTCCGAGCGTACCGGCGTGAAGCGGGCGGCGGAACCCAAAAGGAAGTCGCCTTACACGCAACTCCAACTTTTCAATGACGAAGACCGGCTGGCGCCCGAATGGGTCGAGGTCGACGCGGCGAATGTGCGTGTCGAAAACCAACTGGAGTTCGGCGGAGCCTGGCTGGCATTGGAACTGATTCACCGACTGCGGCTCGATGAGTTTTTCGAGAACGTCCTGCCTCGCGGGAAAGAAGACATCGGCTGGGCGAAGATCGCCACGATTCTGGTGATCTGCCGACTGTGCCGGCCATCGAGCGAGCTGCATATCGCCGAACACTATTACCAGAGCACGGCGTTGTCCGATCTGCTTGGCGTTCCGGCGGAGAAGATCAACCATCATCGGCTTTACCGGGCCTTGGATCAACTGCTTCCGCACAAGGAGGCCTTGGAATCGCACCTGAAAAACAGGCTCGGCACGCTCTTCGACCTGGACTACGATCTGCTCTTGTACGACGTGACGAGCACCTATTTCGAGGGCCTTTGTGAAGGAAACCCGCAAGCCCAGCGAGGCTACTCCCGCGACAAGCGTCCCGACTGCAAACAGGTCTGCATCGGTCTGGTCGTGACTCGGGACGGCATTCCGATCGGCTACGAAGTCTTTGCCGGCAACCGCAACGACGTCACGACTTGGCAAGAAATCGTGACGACGATGGAAGCACGCTACGGCCGGGCGAACCGCATCTGGTGCGGCGATCGCGGCATGATGAGCCAGGCGAACCTGGAGTTCATGGAGTCGGGCGATCGGCGTTACATCATCGGCGCGTCGAAAGGGACGCTCAAGAAGTTCGAGCGAGATCTGCTGGCCGAAGATTGGCGGGTGATCCGCGAAGGTCTGGAAGTCAAGATATGTGCGTCGCCCGACGGCGGCAAGGAAACCTACATCTTGTGCCGCAGTCGCGATCGCCGCGAAAAGGAACAAGCGATGCACGAACGTTTCGAGCGTCGCATCGACGAGGCGTTGGAAAAAGTCCGTCGAAGCTGCGAAAAGCGGAAGTGGAAGAAGGAAGTGATCGACCGCCGCGTGGGCAAGATCATGGCCAGGAACTCCCGGGCCGCGGGGCTTTACGAAGTGACCGTCCACGAAGTCGACGGCCGGCCGGTCATCTCCTGGCGAAAGAATCAAGCGTGGCGCCGGTGGGCGACGCTGGGCGAGGGCTGTTATCTTCTGCGCACCAACGTCACCGACTGGTCGGCCGAGGATCTCTGGCAAGCGTACATCCAACTGACCGAGGCCGAAGCGGCGTTCCGAATCCACAAGAGCGACCTGCGAATCCGCCCGGTCTGGCACCAGACGGAGGAGCGGGTGCAAGCCCATATCCTGGTCTGCTTCCTGGCCTACGTGCTCTGGAAAACGTTACACCAGATGACCCAGGCAGCCGGCCTGGGCGACGAACCGCGTCGGATATTCGAGGAACTGGGCAAGATCAACCTGGTCGACGTCGTTCTCCCCACCCGCCAGAAGAAGGTCGAAATCCGCCGCCGCTGCGTAGCCCGCCCCACCGAACACCAAGCCATCCTCCTGGACCGCCTCGGCCTCCGCCTGCCTCGTCAACCAAAAGTTAAACCCCGGATGTAGTGGAAAAATCCCGCCGCCCACCCTGCAAAAATAGGGAATTCGTGGCTGTTGCTGATCAACTTGGGCTAGGTTCGTACCCGTGCCCGGATCAGTGTCTTCGCCCTGCCAGACGGTCTTGCTGATCTGCTGCGTAGCGTCGTAGCCGTAGACGGTTGTCTCGTCGACGCCATTCTCCTGCGGAACGTCGGTGTCCTTTGCCTCGGCCAACAGAAGTCCCCACGGCCCATCGTAAGCAAGACCTGCGGGAATCCCGATGCCGTTCATGGTTTACGTCGCCGATTACCTTCTG
>CAZUDR010000548.1:0-2422 GCA_964618715.1 uncultured Undibacter sp.
GCCGCGAGCACGATCGCCGGCCAGCCGCCCTCGAGCCAGAGCTCCAGCCAATCGTTGTGGGCGTGGTTCACATAAGGCGGCATGAGCAGGTCGCGGGGCTCGAAGATCTTATAGACCGCCTCGAATGTGCCGAATCCGGCCCCGATCGGCTGAAAGGCAGTCGCCGCAGTGATGGTCGCCGCGGCGATCGGCAGGCGCAGGTCGGTGAGAATGGCATCGTCCAGCCGGCTGAGCAGGCCCGACAGCGTCGGGGCCCCACTGTTGACGCGGATGCGGCCCACGCCGCCGCCTCCCCCTCCCGCGACATACTGGTTGTTGGCCGTGCCGCCCTTGATGGTGGAGTCGTTGGCGACCACCATGCATTCGCGCCCCTCGATGCGGCCGATGCCGGTGATAAGCCCGGCCCCGTGAATGGCATCGTCATACATGCCGTTGGCTGCGAGCGGCGACAATTCCAGGAACGGCGAGCCGGGATCGATCAGGTTCATCACCCGGTCGCGCGGCAGGAGCTTGCCGCGGCCGACATGACGCTCGCGCGCCTTTTCCGGTCCGCCCGATGCGGCTTCCGCGCGGCGCGCGGCGAGCTCCGCGGTCAAGGCTTGCATGCGCTCCGCATTGGCGCGGAACTCGGCGCTGCCGGTGTCGATGGTCGACGTCAGAATCGCCACGTCCCCTCCCCCTCTTCGGCAAAAGGTGCCTTGGCGCTGCGGCGAAGGCAATGGCAGGAACCCGAAACGGCGCACATCGGCGCGCAGGGGAACACAACGCGCCTGCCGCGCGTTTTAACCGCTCTTGTTCAATCAAGGCGTATCCGGGGGGTGTCCAGAGGAGGCATCCAGATGAGGACGACAATGTTGATGACAACAGCGGCAGCGGCGCTGCTGGTGACGGCCGGCGCGGCGCCGGCCGAAACCCTGAAGAACGCAGCGCCGGAGCCGGCGCCGGCAGCGCAGCGCAACGCGCCGGCGGAAAAGATCGCACCGCCCATGCATGCCGGCGAGCGCAAGGCGCCGGAGACCACCGGCCAGGGTCCGCAGGCATTGAAGCCTGGCCGTGGCGACAATACGGAGCTCAAGGGAACCGTTGGCGCCGGAATGCGTGACGACAGGTCGGGCGCGAAGGCGGGAACAGATACTGACATCAAGGCCGACGCCGATGCCAAGGCGAAGGCGCAGTCCGGCGACAAGGCCGGCAGCAAGGCATCCTCGTCCGGCCGGTCCGCGGCCAGTCAGGACAACAGGACAGTGGGCCAGGGCGCGGCATCTGGCAGCGCCAAGCTGTCGGGCGAGCAGCGCAGCCAGATCACCACGGTCATCACGCAGCAGGATGTGAAGCGGATCGCGCCGGCCGATCTCGATGTGTCGATCCGGGTCGGCGCCCGTATCCCCGCGCGTGTCACCTTCTATCCGCTGCCGTCCCGGGTGGTTGAGATTTACCCGGCCTGGCAAGGCTACAGCTACATTCTGGTGGGCAGCCAGATCCTGATCATCGATCCCGGCACGCACGAGATCGTCGCCATTCTGGTCGCCTAGCCGATCAGTTTGAATACGGACGCGAAGGCCGGGGCTCCTGTCCCGGCCTTTTTGCGTTGCCGCGCGTCACAAGAATATCCCTGGAGCGCCTTGCAAGTTCCCGGAACCGGCAACCACGAGCGTCGGTTGTTGCACGTGTCGCATCACGCGGCATAACCAAAAACACGTGTATCCCCCAAGGAGGCCATTATGAAAACGTTGACCACCCTGACTGCCGTGGCAGCCCTGATCGCGGGCATGTCCATCGCCGGTGCCCAGAGTTCGATGAGCAACGACAGGCCCGGTGCGACGGGCAGTTCCGCCCAGGTAACCGGCACCGGCAAGTTCTGCCTGAAGGAGGACTCGGGCGCATTCAAGTGCCAGTACGCCAGCCTGCCGGCTTGCGAGACGGCCAACCCCGGCAAGGACTGCGCGCAGAACCCGAAGGAAACCACCGGCGCGAATCCGAACACCCGGTGAGTTGTTACTGACGTCCAACGATACGGGGCCTGCGTCGGCGTTCCGGCGCGGGCTTTCGTGTTCGTCGTCCCTTGGCGGACTGCACGGTTTGCGCGCGGAACAAATGTGGCAGGTCGATTGTTGAATGACACCAACCAGGCCATCATCCGAGAGGCGTATCATGGGCATCGACAGGGACCGCATCGAAGGCAGCTTCGAGCAGGCCAAGGGCAAGGCTAAGGAAACCGCCGGCAAGGCGACCGGCGACGGGAAGCTCGAAGCGGAGGGCAAGGCACAGAAGATCGCCGGCAAGGCGCAGAATGCCTTCGGCGGCGCCAAGGACGCGGCCAAGGAAGCCGTCGACAACGATTGACGGCGGGCGGACCCCGCGACTTTGCGAGGAAAACCCGGCGCCTGCGCCGGGTTTTTCACTGTTCACCTTCGTGTTCGCG
>CAZUDR010000549.1:0-2422 GCA_964618715.1 uncultured Undibacter sp.
GATGAAGCCCTGCTCGGCGTCGTGACCCGGCGCGTAGTCCGAGGTCATGGTGTAGACCTTCATCAGCTTGCCGTCCTTGGCGGCCCATGCGCCGAGCGGCTCGGTGACCATCGGCAGCGTGAGCGACGTGCGGGTGCAATAGGGCGACTTCAGCGTGATGATCGAGGTCGCCGCGTTCATGATCACCATGAACTTCTTGGCTTCCTTCGACACGTCGCAGCCGGCGATCGCATTGGGCGTGAGCACCCAGCCGGCCAGGATGTCGGCCTTGTCGCGCACGATCAGTTCCTGCGCCAGACGCTTGGCCAGCGGAGGCTTGATGCCGCCGACGTCCTTGCGGAAGAACTCGAGCTTCTTGCCGGCGACCGTGTCGCCATGCTGCTTGACGTAGAGCTTGATGCCGTTGTCGAGCTGGGTGGCGGCGTTGGCGAACTGGCCCGTATAGGGCAGCACGATGCCGATCCTGACCGTGTCCTGCGCCAGTGCCGCGCCGCTGATCACGCCGGCTGCCAGCAATGTGGCGCCGGCCAGCAATATGCGTTTCATGGCTGTTTCCTCCCCTTGAACGAACTTGGATATTGTTCTTCTGCGTAGAATGCCCGAGCTTTCCCGCAAATGAAAGCGCCGCTGACCGGGGCCGGTCCGCGGCGCGACATTATGGCAAATGGCCAATGTTCGGGATTTTTCAGCCCAAAGACAGGGTCGCCGTCTCGTAGCGTCCCACTCCCATTCCGCCCTCGGGGAAGATGCCGTGGGCAGCAATCCACTCGAACGACTCCTCGTAGACCTCCCTGGTGTACGGCTCGAACACCAGCCGCTCGCCGGGGCCCCAGCGCCGCGTATCCATGCGGGCGTGGAAGCGGTCGGGGAATTCGTTCTTGTAGTAGTGCGTGTAGAGCTCGGGACGCAGGTCGATGTCGCGCTGGGCCCTGCGCAGCGCGCGGAAGAATTTGCGCAGGTCTTCCGGATCGGGATCGCCGTGAATCATGGTGCCGATCATGAAGGTGCAGTCGATCACCTTGCGGAAGCCGAGCTGCTCCGCAAAGTAGTAGGGCCCGCCGAACAGGTGCACGGCCGGCGCCTGGCCCTCGAACAGCTTCTCCATGCGCGCGAACAGCATGCCGTCGGAATAGACGAGATTGATCTCTTCCGGCTTGAGGTACTGCTCCAGCGCCTGCACGGTCGAGTAGTGGCTGCCCGACTGGTAGCCGACCGACACCGGCACGCCGGCGAGGTCTGACGGATCCTTGATACGCGAGTCGGGTGCCACGAAGATGCCGGCCGGCGCCACCGAATAGACGTCGGTGTACATCTTGCCGTGCCCGTTGGAGGCGGCGACGTTGACCGTCCAGTGGCAGGCGCAGCTCACATTCGCCTTGCGGCCCTCCTCGAACGACTGGTAGGCGCCGACCTTGTCGCCCTTGTCGTGGATCTTGCCGTCGGTCGACCGCATCAGTTCGCGGAAGACGTAGTCGAGTCCTTCCTGGCGGAAATAGTCCTTCTCCTCGGCCACCCATTCCTGCAGGCGGAAATGCGGTTCGATGATGAACTTGCCCATTGGTTTCTCCCTTTCCTGTCTCGCGGTTTTGTCTTTCGTCAGCAGCAGCCCGATGTGTCGTCCGCTGATGTGTCCCGCTCGGCGACGCGGCGGGCGCGGATCATCTTGACGTGGTCGTCCATCAGCGCGCGCGCGGCGGCCGCGTCGCGCAGCTCGATCAGGTCGGCGAGCTTCGTGTGAATCTCGAGAATGTGCCGCGCCAGCCGCGGTGTGGCGGTGACATTGCGGCGCGGCCACGACACGTGTTCCAGCGAGATCAGCTGCACCACCAGCACGCGGTTGTGCGAGGCCTCGGCGACGGCGAGGTGGAAGTCGCGCGACAGCCGGGTGAACAGGTCGAGGTCCGGCAGCGCGGCCCTGGCGTCGTCAAGCAGACCGCGCAGCCGCGCGATGTCGGCCTTTGTCGCGTTCTCGGCGGCGAGCTCGGCGCCCAGCGTCTCGATGGCGCGCTGCGCGTCCATGATCTCGGCGGCGGAGACGCCGGTGAGGTCGAGCTGCACGGCGAGCGCCTCGGCGAACAGGCGCGGATTGCCCTGCGCGACGCGGGCGCCGCCGCCCTTGCCCATGCGGATCTCGACGATGCCAAGCGCCTCCAGCGTGCGCAACGCGTCGCGCGCCACGATGCGGCTGGTGCCGAAGCGCGCGGCGAGGTCCTTTTCGGTGCCGAGGAAGTCGCCGGGCCGGAGCCGTTTGGCGAACAGGTCGTCGCGCACCTGCGCCACGATCTGCGCCGACAGCGAGGAGGAGCGGCCGGCGAACATGATGCGCGCGGTGAGGTCGCCACTGATCTGCACCGGCTGCCGTTGCATCGAGGCCTGCGCCATCGCGAACTCCGCTTCAGGCTGCAATTATCGGCGAGCGGCT
>CAZUDR010000550.1:0-2420 GCA_964618715.1 uncultured Undibacter sp.
GCACCGCGGCAACGCACTGCGCATCGACGTCTACGACACAGGCGTTGGCTTTCCGGAAGACAAACGCCGCGATATCTTTGTCGAATTCCACCGGCTCGACCAGGGCGCAAGAATCGCACGCGGGCTGGGCCTCGGCCTCTCCATCGTCGAGCGCGTCGCGCGCGTGCTCAATTGCCCGGTCGACGTTGAATCGCATATCGGTCACGGCTCGCATTTTGCCGCCACCGTGCCGCTGTCAAGCGGTGCGCCGATCGCGCTGCCGGCGCGCGAGGAAGCGCGCGTCGATCCGAGCCAGCTCGCCGGCATTACCGTACTGTGCATTGACAATGAACCGTCGGTCCTCGACGGCATGGAGACACTGCTGCGCGGATGGGGCTGCGAGGTCATCAAGGCAGCGGATCTCGCCACCGCGCTGGCGGCCGCCGTTACAGGGCCTTCGGCGCCCAACGGACTTGTGGTTGATTACCATCTCGACCACGGCAACGGGATCGAGGCGATCCTGGCGTTGCGCCGCAACTGCGGCAGCCTGCCGGCGATCCTGATTACCGCAGATCGTTCGCCGGCAGTGCGGGAAGAGGCCCGTGCGGCAGGCGTCCAGGTGCTGCACAAGCCGGTCAAGCCGGCCGCGCTGCGGGCGCTGCTCGCGCAATGGCGCGTGATGCGGGTGGCGGCGGCGGAGTAAACGTCCGGGAATCTCAGCCTTCCGCGACCGCGTTCTGCGGCCACTGGCCGGCTTCGATCCTGGCGGCGGCGATCACCGCCTGTGTACGGCTTTCGACACCAAGCTTCTGCAGAATGGCGGACACGTGAGCCTTCACCGTCGCCTCTGAAACGCCGAGCTGGAACGCGATCTGCTTGTTGAGCATGCCTTCCGACAGCATCATCAGAACGCGCACCTGTTGCGGCGTCAGCGTCGCCATGCGCGCCATCAGTTCGGCGGTGGCGGCGTCAGAGCCGCCGGCGAGATCAATATCGGGCGGGGTCCACACGCCGCCATCGAGAATGCCGGAGATCGCGTTGCGCATGGCTTCGACGCCGGCCGTCTTGGGGATGAAGCCGGAGGCGCCGAATTCCATGCAACGGCGGATGGCAGCGGGGTCGTCATTGGCGGATACCACGATGACGGGCACTCCGGGATATTGCGCGCGCAGGTACATCAGGCCGGAGAAACCGCGCGTACCCGGCATGGCCAGGTCGAGCAGAATCAGGTCGACGTCCCCGTCCCGCTCGAGCAGGTCCGCCACCTCGTCGAAGGTGCCGGCTTCTGCGATATCCACACGTTGCAACAGGCCGCTGACGGCCTCGCCGAGTGCACCGCGAAACAACGGGTGGTCGTCGGCAATCAGCAGCCGGTATTGCGAACCGTCGGTCAACGCGCCCTCGCAGACTTTTTGCTTCCGACGCAATGTACATGATTTCGGCGGCGCACGGGACTACGTGCAGGTGGCAATCGCATAGTGCGTTGCAACATGAATCCCCGAAACAGCTCCGCGATCCAGTTGGGGAAAAGCCATTGCATTGCAGGCGCATTCCGCAGTGGGCTTGGCCGAAAGTCGTATAATCTCTGCGCGGCCGCAATGTTAGGCTGAATTCACGTCTGACCCGGCACCAAGACCGGGCATGACGGCGGTAGCATCCGGGGGGCGCCGCCATTATCGCGTCATCGGCTCCTCCAATGCGTTCACGCCGGGTTTCGCGCAATGCGCAGCTTGGGGCTCTGGGAGGCGACTGAACGTGAACCGTTCGAGCAACCGTCAGCAAACGGCCGAAGCACGGCACGACTCGTATCGTTGCGTGCAAGCGATCACGCTTGCCGGCAGCGAACGACCGAAAGCGCGCATTGGACGTACCGACGCCTCCTGGCGGACTAGCAATGGTGCCTTCGTCGCAAGGCACGACAAAGGGGAGTGATCACAATGGCTGGAACTGATGACGCCGACAGAAAGCGTCGACACTGGGATAAAACGCGAAATCTCACAATCGTCATCCTGATCCTGTGGGCGATCTTCGCGTTCGTGTTGCCGTGGTATGCGCATGCCTTGAACCAGTACCAGTTTATAGGCTTCCCGCTCGGCTTCTACTTCACCGCTCAAGGCTCGCTGATCGCCTTCGTCGTGCTGATCGTTGTCCAGAACTGGTTCCAGGACAAAATCGACGACGAATACGGCATGCATGAGGACTAAGGGGGCGCACCATGGCATTCCTGCAAGGCAGACTCGTCGATAACCTCCCGAAAATCTACGGATTGTATACGGGCGGGTTCATCGTCTTCATCCTGTTGATGGCCATTCTCGGCAAGCTGGGGGTTAGCGCCCAGACGATTGGCATCCTGTTCGTCATCTTCACGATCTGCATCTACGCGCTGATCGGGTGGCTTTCCCGCACCATGCAGCTCGACGCCTATTACGTGGCGGGCCGCG
>CAZUDR010000551.1:0-2402 GCA_964618715.1 uncultured Undibacter sp.
CCCGACCAGTCGACCACATGCGCGGTACAGGCGGCGAGCGCCTCGTCCGGGTCGCGCTGGCGGATCGCGCGGGTGACGTTGGTCAGCCGCGTTCCGAACAGGAACGTGGTGACGCGCTTGCGCGCGTCGGTCACCGAATGGAGAAAATGCAGGAACAGCCGCGTGTACTGGCTCATCGAACCCGAGATATCGAGCAGCGCCACGATCGGCGGCTCCTTCTCGCGGGCCCCGAGATATTTCAGGTCGATCACCGCGCCCCCCGCCTTCATGCTGGCGCGCAGCGTCCGGCGCAGGTCGATCATGTGTCCGTGCCGGGCGACCGTCAGCCGCCGCGTCCTGACCAGATCGAGCGGCAAGGCCAGGCGGGCGATCGCGGCCCTGGCCGCGGCAATTTCGGCCGCGCTCATCTGCGCGAAGTCCTTCTTCTGCAGCAGTTCGCGGTCGGACACGGTGAGGCGTGCATCGACCTCGACCTCCTTTTTCTCCTCCTCGCGCCGGGTGCTGTTCGCGAACAGCGCTTCCTGAATGCGCTGCGCGCCGGGCGGTGGCGGCTTGGGCTCGGTCGGCAGCGTCTCCGGCAACATGGAGGCGATCAACTTCTCGATATAGCCGCGCTTGCGGAAGAAGATCTTGAAGGCCTGATCGAACAGCGCCGAATGCTCGTGCCGCTTCACGAACACAGCGTGCAGCGTCCAGTAGAAGTCGTCACGGATTCCGACGTGCGCGACCTGCAAGGCCTCGAGCGCGTCGAGCACCGCACCCGGCCCCACCGGCAGGCCGGCGGCGCGCAGCGTGCGCGCGAAATAGAGAATGTTCTCGGCGAGCCGGCCGTGGGGCGAGTCCTGGCTTGCGGCCATGAAAGCTACTCCGCCGCCCGCAGCTCCGACCTCACCTCGTCGAGCAGCGCCTTCACCTTGGTCTGGTCGAGCCGGGCGATGTCGTCCTGATACTTGAGCAAAGCGCCGAGCGTGTCCGACACCGTCGCCGGATCAAGCGCCACCACGTCGAGTTCGGTCAGCGCCGAGGCCCAGTCCAGCGTTTCGGCGACGCCCGGCACCTTGAACAGATCTTCCTTGCGCAGGGCCTGCACGAAGGCAACCACCTGCTCGGACAGTTTATTGGCGACGCCCGGCACCTTGGTGCGGAGAATCTTCAGCTCGCGCTCGGCGTTAGGATAGCCGACCCAGTGGTACAGGCACCGCCGCTTGAGAGCATCGTGCACCTCGCGCGTGCGGTTCGACGTCACCACGACGATGGGCGGATGCGGCGCCTTGATGGTGCCGAGTTCGGGGATCGTCACCTGGAAGTCCGCCAGCACTTCGAGCAGGAACGCCTCGAAGGCTTCGTCGGTGCGGTCGATCTCGTCGATCAGCAGCACCGGCGGACCGTCCGGATCGGGCTCCAGCGCCTGCAGCAGCGGACGCTTGATCAGGAAACGCTCCGAGAACACGTCGTGCTCGATGCGCTCGCGGTCGCCCTCGCCTTCCGCCTCGGCGAGCCGGATCGCGATCATCTGCGCGCCGTAGTTCCATTCGTAGACCGCCGCCGAAATGTCGAGACCCTCGTAGCACTGCAGACGGATCAGCTTGCGGCCCAGCGTCTGGCTCAGCACCTTGGCGATTTCGGTCTTGCCGACCCCGGCCTCGCCCTCGACGAACAGCGGCCGGCCCATGCGCAGCGCAAGGTAAAGCACCGTGGCCAGTGACCGGTCGGCGATGTAGCCGGCCTTCGCCATGAGCGCGAGGGTGTCGTCGATGGAAGATGGCAGCGGCGTCAGGGTCATCACGCGGTCCTTGCTGCGGTCACTTTATCCGATCGCGTAGGCGTCTTACATGTGGGGATCAAGACCGTATCCGGCCAGCATCGAGACCAGCCCCATGTCAGACCCCGCTTCGCTCGAAAAACAGGCCCTCCAGTTCCCCACCGTCGACCCGCGGGTGCGGATCGGCCACGTCCACCTGAAGGTCGCCGACCTCGACCGGGCCCTGGCGTTCTACTGCGGTGTGCTGGGCTTCCGGATGACGACCAGCCGCCCGGGCGCCGCCTTCATCTCGGCGGGCGGCTACCACCACCATATCGGGCTCAATACCTGGGAGAGCAAAGGCGGAACCCCGCCGCCTCCAGGCACGACGGGGCTTTATCATGTCGCCATCCTCTACCCGACGCGCGCGGCCCTTGCCGATGCTCTCAGGCGGCTGATCAAGGCCGGCATCCAGCTCGACGGCGCCAGCGACCATGGCGTCAGCGAGGCGCTCTATCTGCGCGATCCCGACCAGAACGGCGTCGAGCTCTACCGCGACCGGCCGGAGACGGAATGGCCGCGCGGGCCGGACGGGTCGCTTGCGATGGTGACGAAGCGCCTCGACCTCGAGGACCTGCTCGGGGCCTAGGCGCGGCTTTCG
>CAZUDR010000552.1:0-2401 GCA_964618715.1 uncultured Undibacter sp.
TCACGCTCACCGGCGGGACCATGTTCCTGATGTGGCTGGGCGAGCAGATCACCGCGCGCGGCATCGGTAACGGCATTTCGCTGATTATCATGTCGGGCATCGTTGCCGAGCTGCCATCCGCCATCGCCGGCACGCTCGAGCTTGGCCGCCAGGGCGCGCTGTCGACCGGCCTCATCCTTGCCGTCATGCTGATGGCTGTCGCCGTCATTGCCTTCATCGTCTTCATGGAGCGCGCGCAGCGCCGCCTGCTCATCCAGTATCCCAAGCGTCAGGTCGGCAACCGGATGTTCGAGGGCCAGTCCTCGCATCTGCCGCTCAAGCTCAACACGTCCGGCGTGATCCCGCCGATCTTTGCATCGTCGCTGCTGCTGCTGCCGACCACGGTGGCCAATCTCAATTCGGGGGGCGGTCCCGGCTGGCTGACCAGCGTGACCGCGCTGCTCGGTCACGGACAGCCGCTGTTTCTGGCGCTCTATATCGGGCTGATCGTCTTCTTTGCCTTCTTCTACACGGCGATCGTGTTCAACCCGACGGAGACCGCCGACAACCTGAAGAAGCACGGCGGATTCATTCCGGGTATCCGGCCGGGCGAGCGCACGGCGGAATATATCGACTACGTGCTCACACGCATCACCGCCGTGGGCGCGCTCTATCTCGCAATCGTCTGCCTTATTCCGGAAATCCTGATCTCCTACGCCGCGGTGCCGTTCTATTTTGGCGGCACCTCGCTGCTGATCGTGGTCAGCGTCACCATGGACACGGTGGCCCAGGTCCAGGGCTATCTGCTGGCGCACCAGTACGAGGGCCTGATCAAACGCTCGAAGTTGCGAGGGCGGAATAGATGAGACTGATCCTGCTCGGCCCGCCGGGTGCGGGGAAGGGCACGCAGGCGCAACGTCTTGTTTCGAAGTACGGCATCGTTCAGTTGTCGACCGGCGACATGCTGCGCGCGGCGGTAGCCGCCGGGACCGACGTCGGCCTGCGCGCGAAAGCAATCATGGATCGCGGCGAACTGGTGCCTGACGATATGGTGGTGGCGATCATCGCCGATCGAATCGACCAGCCCGACGCCCGCAACGGCTTTGTGCTCGACGGCTTCCCGCGCACGGTGGCACAGGCACAGGCCCTCGACCGGCTGCTGGCGGAGCGCGGCCTCGAGCTTGACGCCGTGATCCAGCTCAAGGTGGACGAAGGCATTCTGCTCAGCCGCATCGAGAAGCGCGTGGCGGACATGACCGCGCGTGGCGAGTCGCTTCGGGCGGACGACAATCCGGAGGTGCTCAAGGGACGGCTCGACGCCTACCGGGCGCAGACCGCTCCGCTGGTCGATTACTACGCCGGCACCGGCCAGTTGAAAGCTGTGGACGGCATGGCGCTGATCGAGGATGTGGCCCGCGAGATCGAGCGGGAACTGGGGCGCGCCCGCGCCTCCGAGCCGTTCCCGCTGGCGCCGGAGCCGCGGCCGGCGGCATCCGGGCTGGTGGCCGCTGCCGAACCTCTGAAGAAGGCGGGGACGCGGGCGACCCCTGAGTCCGGGGCCGTCAGGAAGCCCCGTGCGAAGGGCAAGAAAGCCCCCAAAAAACGGGCTAAAAAAACCAGAACCCGGAAAACCCGCGTCGGCAAGGCGAGGAAGGCCTCGAGAGGCGCGAAGAAAGCCCCGGCCGGGGCATCGCGCCGCCGTCTCAGCGGACGCCGAAAATCGGCCCGGAAAACGGCCAGCAAACCGGCCCGGAAGGCCGCTCGCGGGACCCGCGCCCGGCGCAGCCCAGCCCGGCGCAAAACAGGCAAATAGCGTGCCCGGCGAGGTTGACGGGGAGGCGATGAATCCCTTAATAAGCTGCGCATTCAGACGTTTGACGCGATGCCGGCCCCCAGCGCGGCGGGGACAGGTGTCGTGTTACGCTTTGCGCTATCCCCTTCCAGGGACAGAACAATTGGGCGCGGCCAGCCAGGCCGCCGCATAACAGGAGAAGAGCGGTGGCTCGTATCGCCGGCGTCAATCTTCCGACTAACAAGCGCGTCGTGGTCGCGCTGCAATACATCCATGGGATCGGGGAGAAGATCGCCCAGGAAATCATGGACAAGGCCAGTCTGCCGGCCGAGCGGCGCGTGTCGCAGCTGACCGACGCCGAGGTGCTGCAGATCCGCGAGATGATCGACCGCGACTACATGGTCGAGGGCGACCTGCGCCGCGAGACGGCGATGAACATCAAGCGGCTGATGGATCTTGGCTGCTACCGCGGCCTGCGCCACCGCAAGGGACTGCCGGTGCGCGGCCAGCGGACCCACACCAATGCGCGCACCCGCAAGGGTCCGGCCAAGGCCATCGCCGGCAAGAAGAAGGCCACGTAATAGCAGGAAGGGTCGGCGCTGCCTTGGCGCGCGCGGACCGCGAAAGGGA
>CAZUDR010000553.1:0-2399 GCA_964618715.1 uncultured Undibacter sp.
TGTCCATCGGGATATAGCTGTTGGTGCGGTGCCAGCCCTGCGCATTGCCGATCACCTCGCTGTCGGCGAACTTGCGCATCTCGTCGCGGATCGAGTCCAGCGTGTCGTCCAGACCGCAATGGCCGACCGTGGCGCCATGGCTTTCACGCATGAGCGCAACCAGACGGGCGCGCCGCTCGGCAGTGTTGCCGCTGGCAATGAGTCCTTCGAGCATCGGATTGATTCGGGCGGCAACCTGCGCTGCGGTCAGGCCGAGGTCGGCCGGCCGCACGACCTCGCCCTGACTCATCGGGATGCCGCCAACGATCTGGGCGATGTATTCCCCCAGCCCGATGCGGATCAGATGTTCCTCGATCTCCCCGAGCGCGCCGTCGCGCACCATGCGTTCGGCGTAAGCTGCCAGCTGACGCACGGCCTCGACATAGGTGGCGAGCCAGGCCAGGCCGTGGACGGCCCGCTGCTCGCGGTCAAGGAGGCGGGCCACCGCGCGGCCCTCCACAACCACCCGCTCACGCACCCTGGCCGTCGCATCGGCCAGCAGCGCATCAAGGGCGCTCGTCGCTTCCCGGGCGCCCTCGACCAGCTCGTGCTCAGCGACGGGAGAGGCGGCAATCGACATGGAGGTCCTCGGAAAACGGCAGGAGTGCGCCGGCGCTGCCGATTACCCTACGCGTGCAGTGCACAATTGCAAAGTACCCGCCGGGACAGCCTGTCGCGCGAGAAAATTGCATCGAAGCAGGCGATTGCACGGAAAACTGGTACAAAATTAACCATTTCCCGCTTCCATAGCGACATTTCCAGCGTGCATTTCACGCCCGCGAGGCCGACCGGTTCCCATGCAGATCGGACGTGTCACCCAGCGATTTCCCCGGCTGAGGCTTCCCGCACGTCGGCTCACGCGCCTCGTCGGCAGGCTCTCGGTCCGCTCCCGCATCATCATTCTGGCGCTGATCCCGGTGATCGGCTTCCTCGCCAACGGCATAACCTACATGTCCGGCGAGGATGAGGTTGGCCGCGCCTTCACAACGGTCAACCGCTCGCACCAGCTCGCCGAGGCGAGCCGGGAATTCAAGATTGCCATCGCCGCGATGCGCATCACGGCCAAGGACTTCGCCGTCGGTCCGCACGGCTCACTGATCGATGCGTTCGCCCTGTCGCACAAACAGGCCAACGACAGCCTCGATACGATCGAGAATTCCGGTACGCATGTGAATACCGCAGACACCGACTCCCTGCGTCAGTCGCTTGCCGTTCTGAAAGAAAATTTCGACACGCTGGTTACCGAACAGCGCACGCTCGGTTTTACCGAACGTGACGGCCTGCGTAATGACCTGCGCAACGCCGGCAACGCCATCGAACGGGCCATCAATGAAAACATGAGCTGGCTGGCGGATACGGCGACACAGAAGCTGATGCTGGCTCTGCTCAATATGCGCCACCAGGAAGCCGAATACCGCCTGAACCCGAGCGAACTGTCACGTCAGCAGTTCGAGGTCGCCTATCGGCTGTTCACCGGCATCTTCGCCAGCATTGACGGCACGCCGGACATGAAGTCGAAGCTCGAAAACGACGTCAAGTTGTACGCCGACACTTTCGGGCGCTGGATCGACGTCAGCGGCCGCGTCCACCCGCTGCGCGCATTGATTGATATCGACAGCCAGAGCATGCAGCCGCAGGCGGACGCCGTCATTCAGACGGCCAACAGCGCCGCCGGCAATGCGGCGACCGCACTCACCTCCTCGCAGAATGGCACACGCACCGGCATCATTGCCGTCGGCATTGCCATGGTCGCATTCGGACTCGGCCTGAGCTGGCTCATTTACCGGAGCATCACCCGCCCGCTCAGCGGGCTGGCAGGCGTGATGCAGCGGCTGGCCGCAGGCGACACCAGCGCGGATATTCCCGCGACCGGCGAGCAAAACGAGATCGGCGAGATGGCGCGGAGCGTGATCGTATTCCGCGACAACATGATCGAGCGGGAACGGCTGGCGGCAACACAGGCAGAGACGGCGCAGGCACGGGAGCAGCGATCCGGGACCATCGCGACGGCCATCGCGCAATTCAAGAGGTCGGTGGAGACGGCGCTCGGCAAGTTGCGCGGCGCATCGATGAAACTGGAGATGAGCTCTGCCGACCTCAACAAGGCGGCAGACATGGTGTCGTCCGAGGCGAACGCGGCGGAGCAGCGCGTCAGCGCCGCCTCCGAGAACGTGACCGCCGCTGCAAGTTCGGTCGAGGAGCTTGCCGCCTCGATCGGCGAGATTTCATCGCAGGCGGCGAAGTCCACCGAGGTCGCCGCGCGCGCAGTGTCGGAAGCCGAACGCACCGTCGTCACCATGAACGAGCTGGGCAACGCAGCCACCCGCATCGGCGAGGTGGTCGGGCTGATCCAGGCGATC
>CAZUDR010000554.1:0-2398 GCA_964618715.1 uncultured Undibacter sp.
GAGTTCACATTGTCCGTGAGGTCCTTCCAGGTGCCGGCCACGCCGGGAACGATTGCCTGTCCGCCCAGTTTTCCTTCCGTGCCGACTTCGCGGGCAACACGGGTCACCTCGGAGGCGAACGCACGAAGCTGATCGACCATCGTGTTGATGGCTTCCTTGAGCTGAAGGATTTCGCCGCGCACGTCGACGGTAATCTTCTTCGACAGATCGCCGTTCGCGACGGCAATCGTCACCTCGGAAATATTGCGGACCTGGGCGGTCAGGTTGTTAGCCATCGAATTGACGTTCTCGGTGAGATCTTTCCAGACGCCGGTGACCTCGCTGACCTGCGCCTGACCGCCGAGCTTGCCTTCGGTGCCGACTTCGCGCGCGACGCGCGTCACTTCGGACGTGAAAACGCTCAACTGCTCGATCATGCGGTTGACGATGTTGGCGGAGCGGAGAAACTCGCCCTTCAACGGGCGTCCATCGACCTCCAGCCGGACCTTTTGCAGGAGATCGCCCTGGGCTACCGCGCCGACGGCGCGCGTGACCTCGGCGGTGGGCCAGAGCAGGTCATCGATCAGCGTATTGACCGATGACTCCATGTCCGCCCACGAGCCGCCGGACAGGTCGAATTTGACCCGCTGGCGGGTCTTGCCGTCGCGGCCGACCACCTGTCCGACATGCTCGAGCTGCTGCGCCATCCGCTCGTTGGCCGAGACGATGTCGTTGAACGTGTCGGCAACCTTGCCGATGAGGCCGAGCTGGTCTCCGCGCATTCGGACGGAAAAATCGCCGCTGCGCATGGCCTGCAGGGCGTGCAGCAGTTCCTGCAATTCGGCACTGGCGTAGTCCACTCCCGGCGCCGCCGGGTTGCCGCGCGTTCGATTGGCTGTTTCCTGTGTCCTTACGGAACCATGCGGGGCCATTCTGCGCCTCTCGATCAGTTTCGTTCAGGGCCATGAGGAGAGCGGGCGCGACAAGAAACCCGCGCAATTCCGGGCTTTTGCGTCACGCATGGCGGTTCAGCCGGCCTGTCTGGCGAAGAAGAAATTGTGCCCTCCCGCAGCGCGCCGGCCAGGAATGGTCGCGCGCCCTCCCGGGGCCAAACGCACGACGGTGTGAAAAGTTCCGTCCACAGCAATGATTTGGCGGTGCCGGGCCCAATGCGAAGGGCCGGCAGCGATGCCGGACCTTCTGTTTGTTCCACCGGCTGACCGTTCAGTACTGCGCGGCCAGCGCGCCGGAGGACCGCTTGCGCTGTGGCAATGTCGCATAGGACCTGCCGGCCTGCGCCCGGGCACGTTGTGCGAGCCGTGCCCGTTCGGCCGCGCGCCGCTGTTGCGCCAGATGATCCTGCCGCGCGCTGATCGCCCGCCGCCGTGTGCGCTGCGCCTTGTCGGCGCGGGCGGCCAGTTCAACGACGCCAGCGGGGAGCAGCTCTGCGGGCGCCAGTTTGGCAACCGGATACGTGCCGTTACCGCGGCGCGCGGCCAGCAACTCGCGGGCATGGTCTGCCCCCGTGTTCTCGATGACGGTCGGGCCGTTGGCCCACACCACGGGCATGACGACCAGCGCGAGGACGCCCAGCACTGCCGCCACGTAGACCAGCACGGAAAGAAGGAGGCCTTCATCGGCGTGAGAATTCATACTGATTCAAGGAATTGGCGGCCGTTTTGTTCCTGCCCAATTACGTCGCATGCAGGTTCCACGCGTGCTTGCCCGTGCCGGATGCCGCGCTAGAATGCCGGCAATTCAACTCCATCAGGCATTCAAGGGATTCAGGATGACCGCCATTCGCGGCTATGTCGCGCCGACCACGGAAAGCGACGCGCTCGGCGTGCACTCGCTCGACCAGTTCGTGCTCTCCGTGCCCGATGGCAGCGTGGCCGAGGACTTCTACGGGAATTTCGGTCTCGACGTGCAGACCACAGGCAACGTGATGGCGATCAGGACCTTCGGTCACGACCATCGCTGGGGCTCGGTCATTGAAGGGACGAAGCAGAAGGCGCTGCACCACCTGTCCTTCGGCTGCTACGCCGAGGACATCGGCCGGCTGAAGGCGCGCATCGAGGGCAATGGCGTCAGGCTGATCGATCCGCCGCCCGGTTTCGAGAGCAACGGCTTCTGGTTCCGCAATCACGAGGGCATCCTGATCGAGGTCAAGGTCGCGCCCAAGGTGTCACCCGACCAGAAGTCGGAAAGCGAATGGATCACGGCCGGCCCCGGCAAGCCCGGCGCGGCCACGCGCGCAAAATCGCCGCCGGTGCGACCGCGCCGGCTTTCGCATGTGCTGCTGTTTACCCGTGACGTCGACGCCTCGCTCGAGTTCTACGAGCGCAATCTCGGTCTGCGCATGACCGACCGCGCCGCCGATCTCATCGTTTTCATGCACGGCATCCACGGCAGCGACCAT
>CAZUDR010000555.1:0-2397 GCA_964618715.1 uncultured Undibacter sp.
CCGAGCCGGCTGGCTTCGGCCAGCGTCTCCGCGCTGGTGGTGCCGCAATCGACGGTGACCAGCAAGGTTGCGCCACCCTCGGCAAAATTCCTGATGGCGTCGATATTCGGACCGTAGCCTTCGAAAATCCGGTCAGGAATGTGCACGATCGGATCGAGGCCGCTTTCTCGCAGATAGCGGCAGAGCAGTGCCGACGCGGTCGCGCCGTCCACATCGTAATCCCCGAAGATGGCGACGGTCTCACCCCGCCCGATTGCATGGGCCAGGCGCGCGGCGGCGGCCTCCATGCCGGTCAGCGTGTGCGGATCGGGTAGCAGCCGCCGGATGGTCGGATCGAGAAAACCCTCAACCTCATCGATACTTACGTCGCGGCCCGCAAGCAATCTGGCAAGCAGTTCGGGCAGGCCATGGCGCTGCGCAATGGCCAGCGCCTGCGCACTGCCGCGCGCGTCGAGGCGATCCCGCCATGCCCGGCCCGTGGCCGAGCGGGTAACGCCGAGAAATCCGCGCGTATCTGATGGCAATGCTGTTGCAGGCAGACCCATCACATCATCCTACATCGCGGCAGCGCGACGCCCGCCGCGAATCGGCATCAAGCCAAGCACAGAACTGTGGATGACGGCGAACGCTCCATGACCGTGACAAACACGTCGCGGGCCCCGGACAGCGGCACGCTGCCCGCGAGATGCACGTCGCGTGGCATCCGGAAAACCGTCAGTCGAGATAGAACTTGTCGAACTGCCGGTGCTCGGCCTGCACCCGGCGCACGGTGCCGGTGACCGACCGCATCACCACCGTCTCGGTCTCGATCACCTCCTTGCCGAACTTCACGCCGCTCAGCATGGGGCCGTCGGTGACGCCGGTGGCCGCGAACAGGCAGTCGCCCTTCACCATGTCCTCGATCTCGTATTTCTTCTTGAAGTCCTTGATACCCATCTTGGCGGCACGTTCACGCCGCTCCTCGGTGTCGAGCACCAGCCGGGTCTGCATCTGCCCGCCGATGCAGCGCAGCGCGGCGGCGGCCAGCACGCCTTCCGGCGCGCCGCCGATGCCGAGATAGATATCGATGCCGGTCTTCGGCTCGGCGCAGTGGATCACCCCGGCAACGTCACCATCGGTGATCAGCGTCACCGACGCCCCGGTCTTGCGCACCGCCGCGATCATGTCGGCATGGCGCGGGCGGTCGAGCAGGATCGCGGTAATGCCGTCCGGCTTCACGCCCTTGGCCCTGGCAAGCGCGAGGATGTTCTCTTCCGCCGGCGCGTCGAGATCGATGACGCCTTTCGGATAGCCGGGCCCGATGGCGATCTTGTCCATATAGACATCGGCGGCGTGCAGCAGCGTGCCCTCCTCCGCCATGGCCAGCGTGGCGATCGACCCCGGCATGTTCTTGGCGCACAGCGTGGTGCCTTCCAGCGGATCAACGGCAATGTCGACCTTCGGGCCGGTCTTTGTGCCCACCTTCTCGCCGATGAACAGCATCGGCGCCTCGTCCAGCTCGCCTTCACCGATCACCACCGTTCCCTCGATCGGCAGCCGGTTGAGTTCGCGGCGCATGGCGTCGACGGCCGCCTGGTCGGCGGCTTTCTCCTGCCCGCGGCCGCGAAGGCGCGCGGCCGAGACTGCGGCCCGTTCGGTCACCCGCACGATCTCGAGGGTCAGAATCCGCTCCAGCAGCAGTTCCGGCTGGATGGTAATCGACGCCATGACTAACGCTCCCCTCTCGACCCGGATCAGTTCTTCTCGATCCGGATCACCTGCGGCCGCCCCGAGATCACCCTATCGCGGCCCACCGCGGCAAGGGCCTTGCGCACGGCATCTTCGGTCGTCGCATAGGTGACCAGAATAACGGGGACGGAGTGGGCCTTGGTCTCCCGCGCTTCCTCCCCCAGATGCGGCCGCTGCACGATCGATTCCAGAGAAATATCCTGTTCGGCCAGCCGGGTAGCGATGGTCGCCGCTGTTCCCGGCTTGTCGCGGGCGAGCATACGGATGTAGTAGCCGCCTTCGTGACGCTGCATGGGCGCCTTGCGCACCGTGGCGAGCCGGGCGACCGGACGGCCGAACGGGGCACCGGTCTGCCCGCGCGCGATGTCGGCGATGTCGGTGAGCACGGCCGAGGCCGTCGCCGCGCCACCGGCCCCGGGCCCCACCAGGGTCAGCGGATTGAGCCCCTCGGCATCGATGGTGGCGGCGTTGGTCACGCCCATCACCTGGGCGATCGCCGAGTCCTTGCGCACCATGGTCGGGTGGACGCGCTGCTCGATGCCCTTCGGCGTCTTCACCGCAACGCCCAGGAGCTTGACCCGGTAGCCGAGCTCGTCGGCAGCGATCAGGTCGGCCGGCGTGATGGACGATATCCCTTCCACATAGATCGCGCTCTGATCGACACGCGTG
>CAZUDR010000556.1:0-2393 GCA_964618715.1 uncultured Undibacter sp.
GGGTGAGCGTCGGCCCCCTGCGCGGACATTTCATCGATCACTTTAGCCCCTACGTGCGCGATGTCGTCTTCACCGCGCCCGACCGCGACTTCATCGGCGCGATGGTGTTCCCCGACATGGAAGCCTGCCGCGCGCTGGCCAGCCTTGGCACCGACGCGGCGCCGCCGGCCATTCTCGGCCATGCGAAAGTGCGCACGAAATTCGCCGAGCTGCTGGCGGCGTTGGCAGCGCAAAGCAAGGGTTCCTCGACCCGCGTAGTGCGGCTGATCCTGATGGCCGAGCCGCCGTCGCTCGACAAAGGCGAGATGACCGACAAGGGCTCGATCAACCAGCGCGCCGTGTTGAGGAACCGCGCCGCGTTTGCCGAGCAGCTCTACACCGAGCCAGTGCCGGAGACCGTGATCTCGCCATGACTGTCGCATCCGCACGTTCGCGCGCCGATGCCGGCACCCGGGCGGTCAAGCTCGGGCCGCAAGACGTCACCGTCGAGCGACGCACCGACGGCACCCTGCTGCTGCGTTCGCCCGAGGCGCTCGGCGCCTATCCCGACAAGCTGACCGAACGGCTGGAGTTCTGGGCGGCGGAGACACCGACGCAACCCTTCTTCGCCCAGCGCGACAGGAACGGCGACTGGCGCACCATCACCTACGAGCAGGCACTCGAATTTGCCCGCCGCATCGGCCAATCGCTGCTCGCGCGCAATCTCACCGCCGAACGGCCGATCGTGATCCTGTCGGGCAACGATATCGAGCATGCCCTGCTCGGCCTGGCCGCGCTCTATGTCGGCATCCCGCATGCGCCGATCTCGCCGGCCTATTCGCTGATGTCGGGCGATTTCGCCAAGCTGCGTTCGATCATCGACCTGCTGACGCCCGGCCTGGTGTTCGCCTGCGACGGCCAGATGTTCGCCAGGGCAATCGACGCCGTCGTGCCGGACGACGTAGAAATCGTCGTCACCCAAAACGTGCCGGAAGGCCGACGCGCCACCGCCTTCGCTGACCTCTATAAGCCAGATCCGACCAGCGCCGTCGACGCCGCGCACGACGCCGTCGGCCCCGACACCATCGCCAAGTTCCTGTTCACATCGGGTTCGACCGGCGTGCCGAAATGCGTGATCAACACACAGCGCATGTGGTGCGCCAACCAGGTGATGATCCGCCAGGCGCTGGCCTATTTCGCCGAAGAGCCGCCGGTGATCGTCGACTGGGCGCCGTGGCATCACACCGCCGGCGGCAATCATGACGTCGGGCTGGTGCTCTACAACGGCGGCACCTTCTACATCGACGAGGGCAAGCCGCTGCCCGGCGCCATCGAGACGACGGTGAAAAACCTGCGCGATATCGCGCCGACCTGGTACTTCAACGTGCCCAAGGGTTACGAGGCGCTGCTCCCTTATCTGCGCAACGATGCCGAGCTGCGCCGCAATTTCTTCTCGCGGCTGAAGGTGTGCTGGTTCGCCGGCGCCGGCATCGCCCAGCACGTGTTCGAGGAAATCCAGGACCTCGCGGTCGAGACCTGCGGCGAACGGATCCTGTTCCTCAACGGCTTCGGCTCGACGGAAACCGCGCCGGAGGCGCTGGCGCGCACCTGGCATGCTGATAATGCCGCCAATATGGGTCTGCCCGCTGCCGGCATGGACCTCAAGCTGGTGCCCAACGAAGGCAAGCTGGAAGCGCGCGTGCGCGGTCCCAACATCACGCCCGGCTACTGGCGCCAGCCCGAATTCACCCGGGCCGCCTTCGACGAGGAAGGCTTCTACCGGCTTGGCGATGCCTTCAAGTTTGCCGACCCGAACGACCCGCGGCAGGGTCTGCTGTTCGACGGCCGCATCGCCGAGGACTTCAAGTTGTCGACCGGCACCTGGGTCAGCGTCGGGCCGCTGCGCGCGCGCTTCATCGAGCACTTCGTGCCCTACGTCCGCGACGTCGTGCTGGCCGGCACCGACCGCAACGAAATCGGCGCGCTGGTGTTTCCCGACCTCGCCGCCTGCCGCGGGCTGGCACCCGACCTGGCCGCCGATGCACCGGCCGAGGCCGTGCTGGAGGATGCGCGCGTGCGCGCGGAGTTCACGAGCCGGCTGAAGGCGCTGGCCAAGGACAACCCCGGATCGTCGACCCGCGTCGCCCGGGCGCTGCTCATGGTCGAGCCGCCGTCCATGGACAAGGGCGAGATGACCGACAAGGGTTCGATCAACCAGCGTGCGGTACTCGCCAACCGGGCGGCGCTGGTTCACGAGCTTTACGCCGCCGCAGTATCGCCGCGCGTCATTGCCATCGAGGAGTAATCCCTGTGCCTGCAGACAAGTTTCCCGGCGTCCGCGCGCCATTCGAGGATGCGTGGCTGATCGATGGCGTGCGCCCGCGGTTCGCCGACTACAACGGTCCGCTGGCGCA
>CAZUDR010000557.1:0-2392 GCA_964618715.1 uncultured Undibacter sp.
CTGGAGGCGGCATCGTAAACAGCGTCCTCCATCAGCGCCACGCCGATGCCCTGCACCGTGCCGCCGTGCACCTGGCCGGCAAGCAGCAACGGGTTGAGTGTGGCGCCGAAGTCGTCGACGATAATGTAGTTGAGAATCGTCACCGCGCCGGTCTCGGGATCGATTTCCACCTCGGCGAGATGAGCACCGTTGGGAAAGGTCGACACCTCGGCGTCGTGCTCGTGCTCCGCACGCATCGTCTCGGGCGTGACGGAGTGATGCGCGGCAATATCGGCAAACGAGATCGTCCGGTCGGTACCGGCAATACGCACGACACCATCGGCAATCTCGAGATCGCCGGGTGACGCCTCCAATGCCTCGGCGGCGACTTTCCGGATCTGTTCGGCAAGTTTTTTCCCGGCACGGTGGACTGAAATGCCACCGACAGGAATCGAGCTCGAGCCGCCGGTGCCTGCGCCGGTGGCAATCCGGTCGGTGTCGCCCTGCACGATGTGCACGCGCTCCGGCGGCAAGCCGAGATGCTCGGAAACCAGCTGCGCGTAGGCGGTCGCGTGCCCCTGGCCGGAAGAATGCGACCCGATCAGCACGGTGACGTCGCCGCGATCGTCCAGACTGATCGTTGCAGTTTCCGGCCCATTGCCGCCGCAGGCCTCGACATAGACAGCGACGGCAATGCCCCGCAGGCGCCGCCGGCGTTTCGATTGTGCCAGACGCCTGTTGAACCCCTTCCAGTCGGCAAGCTCCTGTGCGCGCGCCATGATGCCGGCGAAGTCGCCGGAGTCGTAGACTTTTCCGGTCGGCGTCGTGTAGGGCATCTGCTTCTGCCTGATGAAGTTCTTTCGACGCAGCGCGTCAGGCGCGACGTCCAGTTCGCGCGCCGCGGCATCGACGATGCGCTCGATCAGGTAGGATGCTTCCGGTCGGCCTGCACCGCGATAGGCATCGACGGGCACGGTGTGCGTATAGACCCCGCGCAGGCGGACATGTGCGGCGGGAATGTCGTAGACGCCGGTCGCCATGCCGACGCCGAGCCACGGGATGTAGGGGGCGTAGTTGGACAGGTATGACCCCATGTCGGCGACGATGTCGAGTTCGAGCGCGAGGAAACGGTTGCCGGCGTCGAGCGCGAGCCGCGCGGTCGAAACATTAGCGCGACCGTGGCTGTCGCCGAGAAAATGCTCCGAGCGGTCCGCCACCCATTTGACCGGTCTGCCCGTACGCTCCGCGGCAACGGCCGCCAGCGCGTATTCGCGATAGGGAAACAGCTTGGTGCCGAAGCCGCCGCCGACGTCGGGAGTCAGCACCCGCATGCGCTCGAGCGGGATTTTCATCACGTCGCGGGCGATGGAATCGCGGATGTGGTGGCTGCCCTGGCTGCCGAGGGTGAGCGTATATCGCCCCCCGTCGTATTCGGCGACCACACCGCGCGTCTCAATGTAATTGGTCACCAGTCGCTGATTGACGACGGTGAGCTCAACTGTGCGGGCGGCCCCGGCGAAGGCTTCGTGCGTGGCGGCGGCGTCCCCGGACTCCGCCTCGAAGGCGATATTGCCGGGCCTGTCCGGCCACACCCGCGGCGCGTCCGGCTCGAGCGCGGCCATCGCACCGACAACGTGTGGCAGCGGTTCCCAGTCGACGCCGATCGTTTCGGCGGCATCCCTGGCGGCATCCACCGTATCGGCGACGACGAAGGCGATGGCGTCTCCGACGTGGCAAACCGCGTCGCGGGCGAGAACAGGATAGACCGGCACGGCAATGTCGACGCCGTCGATCAGCCCATGGCAGGGCATCGGCCCCAGCCCGGCGACGTCGGCGCCGGTCAGCACCAGCCGTACCCCCGGCATGGCGCGCACGCGGGCGAGATCGTGAAAGGCGAAGCGTGCATGCGCGTGTGACGAACGCAGCACCACCGCATGCAGCGCGCCTTCCGGCGACACGTCGGCGACAAAGCGCCCCTGCCCGCGCAGCAGCGCGTCGTCTTCCTTGCGCCGCAGTGCGTGGCCAAATCCGAACTTCATCGTGCCTCAGGATCCCGGAGCTGATTCCGGCGTTTTGTCTGCCGCGGCCGTTCGGCGGCGGCGCGTCGCCCCCGATGCCAGCCAGCGCGACACCACGTAGAAGGCCGGCGTAAAGACGAGCCCGAAAGCGGTGACTCCGATCATGCCGGAGAACACCGTGGTGCCCAGCACCTGGCGCAATTCGGCGCCGGCGCCGACAGCCCAGACCAGCGGGGTGACGCCAAGAATGAAGGCGAACGAGGTCATCAGGATCGGCCGCAGCCGCAGACGGGCGGCCTCGCTCGCGGCGGCACGACGGTCCCGTCCCTGATCCTCCAGTTGCTTGGCGAATTCGACGATCAGAATGGCATTCTTGGCAGCGAGTCCGATCAGCA
>CAZUDR010000558.1:0-2390 GCA_964618715.1 uncultured Undibacter sp.
ACATCAAGAAGCCGCTCGCCGACGAGGTGCTGTTCGGGAACCTGAAGAGCGGCGGCCATGTGCGCGTCGTCGTCGCCAAGGACGAGCAGGGCCGCGACAAGATCGGGTTCGAGTTCCTCGAAGGGCCGGTCACGCCCAAACCGGAGAAGCTGCCGGCGCGGCGGCCGAAGGCCAAGCGCCGCTCGCCGCGGCCAAAGTCGAAGCCGAAGGGCGATGACAAGCGCGGCTCGGTGCCCAAGGTGCCGCTGATCAAGGCTTGACGGCGCTTGTTGGAAAAGGCCGAGGCCGGGCATTTGCCCGGCCTTCTTTTTTGACACGGTCGCATGGCGCGTCTGCACCGGCCGCCGGTTGCGCGGGCAGGGGTGCTGTGGGACAGGTCATGCCACATGCCGGTCCCCGCCACATTCGATACATCCGCCGCTGCCTTTTACGGCGGAGTCCGCTCGGCGCTGACCTCGGTGTTCTTCCTAGTGCTGGCCGGCACCTATATCGGCATCGGCGCGCTGGCGCATGACTTCGGCTTTGCGTCGTGGTGGCTGGCGCTGTCGACCATGCTGGTGTGGGCGGCGCCGGCGCAGGTCATCCTGGTTTCGGCGCTTGGCACTGGCGCGCCACTCATCGAAGTGGCGATCGCGGTGTCGTTGAGCTCGCTGCGCATGTTCCCCATGGTAGTGGCGCTGCTGCCGCTGCTGCGCGGGCCGGGCACGCGCACCCGCGACCTGCTGCTGCCGACGCATTTTACCTCGGTCAGCATGTGGGTGGAATCGCTGCGCCTGTTGCCGGGACTGCCGCCCGAGCGCCGGATCGCCTTCTGCAACGGCCTGTCGACCGGCTACATGGGCACGGCATGGACGTTCGGCTTCGTCGGCTACTATCTCGCTGCCGAACTGCCGCCGCTGCTTGCGGGCATGTTGCTGTTCCTCACGCCGATGTCTTTCCTCGTGTCGACCGCGCGCAATGCGCGGGCGATGGTCGACCGGCTGGCGCTGGCGTTCGGCCTCGTCATCGGCCCGGCGCTGGCCTGGTGGCACGTGGGCCTCGACCTCATGTGGACCGGCATCGCCGGTGGCACGCTCGCCTACGCCGTCCACCGCATGCGCGAGGCCGTGCGATGAGCACAGCAGCACCTGACGACGCCTACACGAGTTCCACGGCCGCCTTTTTCGGCGGCATGGCGTCGTCGCTGACCTCGGTGTTCTTCCCGGTCATGATCGGCACCTTTGTCGGGATCGGCGCACTCGCCCACGGCTTCGGCTTCTCGTCGTGGTGGCTGGCAATTTCGACCGTGGTGATCTGGGCGGGACCGGCGCAGGTCGTCCTTATTTCCGCGCTAGGCAGCGGCGGGGCGATGCTCGATGCGGCGATCGCCGTCAGTCTCACCGGGGTCCGCCTGTTCCCCATGGTGGTGTCGCTGCTGCCGCTGTTGCGCGGCGAGGGCACGCGCACCCGCCACCTGTTGCTGCCGGCCCATTTCACCTCGGTCACCACCTGGGTGGAGTCGCTGCGGCTGCTGCCACGGTTGCCGCACGGGCAGCGCATCGCCTTCTGCAACGGGTTGTCGTGCGGCTACATGACGACCGCACTGGTAGCCGGCTTCGTCGGCTTTTACCTCGCCGCCAGCCTGCCGCCGCTGCTCGCGGGTGCGCTGCTGTTTGTGACGCCGCTGGCGTTCCTGTGCACGACCGCGCGCGGCGCGCGGCAGATGATGGACCGGCTGGCGCTGGCGCTGGGGCTCGGCCTCGAGCCGGTGCTGACCTATTTCCACGTCGGCCTCGACCTGGTGTGGACGGGGATCGGCGCCGGCACGCTGGCCTGGGCGGTGCACCGCGTGCGCGAGGCCACACGATGAATGCGATCCTCAACGAAACCTGGCCCTATGTGGTGCTGATCCTCGTCGGCTTCTTGCCGAATGAGGTGTGGCGCGCATTGGGGCTGGTGCTGGCGCGCGGCCTCAACGAGGACTCCGAGCTCGTGGTGTGGGCGCGGGCGGTGGCGACGGCCATTCTCGCCGGCGTCATCGCCAAGCTGATCCTGTTCTCCAGCGGCGCGCTGGCCGCCATTCCGCTGCCGGTGCGGCTGGCCGCGGCGGTCTGCGGCTTTCTCGCCTTCCTCGCGGTGAAACGCTCGGTGTTCGTCGGCGTCGCGGCGGGCGAGGCGGCGTTGCTCGCCGGCGGCTATCTGTTCGCGCGCTAGGTGGCACCAACCGCCGCCGCGAGTTTTTTCGCGTGCTCGGCCAGCACCTCCGGCTTTTCCTTTTCGCTCGCCGGCGGCTTCATCGGCACGCCCTGCTTGCGCGGGATGACGTGGACGTGCAGGTGGAACACCACCTGTCCGCCGGCGCCCTCGTTGAACTGCTGCACGGTGACGCCGTCGGCCTCGAAGGCCTTGAT
>CAZUDR010000559.1:0-1891 GCA_964618715.1 uncultured Undibacter sp.
CTCGCAGGCCCCCGCGGCCGAAGGCGAGGGGCCTGCCCGTCCAAGCCCGGCAGGGCGAAGGCGGGCGACATAGCCCGGCGCGATCGCCCCCGCGCGCGGCAACGAACCCCCGTGCACGCACCCCATGCAAACAGGAGAGCCGCTCATGACCGCAGCACGCACGAAGTCGGTTCTCTCCGCTCATTCCCGCGCAAGCGGGAACCCAGGGGCGGCAATGTCTGAGCGTGAAGCCCTGGGTCCCCGCTTGCGCGGGGACGAACGGGTGTCTGGCCGCAGGCTTGTTCGGGCGAAACCGCACCGCATCGTGCGGCAGCATCTCTCCTACAAAGCCAGGCTGAAGGCCGCCGGCCTGTCCGACGACGACTGGGACTCGCTCAACGAATTCGTGCGCGCGCGGCTGCGCGCCATGTGGCGCGACGACTGGCACGGCTGCCGGCTGCCGATGTGCCGGCGTCACCGCGGCTGCATGGCGCCGCATCTTTACTGCAGCAACCGGGCATCGCGCGCGCCGGACCGCTGCGCGGACGGTAGCGGCGGACCGCCGGCATGACGCGTGCGCTGCAACGAAGGCGGGGCCCGTGTTTTCGGCATGTGAAGTATGCGCCCGGGGCACCAGGCCGCACCGCACGGGCCCATTTCAATCGACAATTGTGCGCCGGCCCGGCCATAATGACCGCGGCAACCGGATCCCGACTGCAGTCGAATACCGACAACCGATACCGCTTCATCCCGTGCGCGTTGGAGGAAACGGGACGAGCGCCGCGCGAGACGGTCATGCCCGGATGCGGTCGTTCAAACGCGGCCGCCCGCACGTGAAAACCACGAAGGGAGGCGACCTGATGAAACCGAAAGCCCTGCTTGCACTGACAACGCTCGCCGCGTTGTCGATCGCCGCGCCGGCAACGGCGCAGGACAAGACCAACATCGCCTGGGGCGGCTCCAACCCCGGCGGCGTGATGTACTACATGGTCGGCGCCGCCGGCACGATCATTTCCGAGAAGCTGCCGCAGTACAACATCACCCAGGTCACCACCGGCGGCTCGACCGAGAACGCCAAGCGGCTGATCAAGGGCGAGCTCGACATGGGCATCGTCTACGGCGCCCACGTCTACATGGCGCAGAAGCCGGAAGGCCCGTTCAAGGACGGCGAGAAGGGCACCATGCTGCGCGGCGTGGCCAAGGCCTACAAGGGCCCGACGTATTACGTCACCCTGCCGGACAGCGGCATCAAGTCGCTCAGCGACCTCAAGGGCAAGACGGTGGCCATGGGCCCGCCCGGCTCCGGCACCGTGTTCAACTGCACCAACATCGCCAAGGCCGTCGGCGTGCTCGACGACATCAAGCAGCGCTACATGACCTTCGCCGACGCCGGCCGCGCGCTGGCCAACGGGCAGATCGACGCGCTGTGCCAGTCGTCCGCTCCCGCCGCCGCGGTGAAGGAGCTGGCCGAGACCAAGGGCGCGGTGGTGCTGGCGCCGTCCGCCGAGGAGCTGAAGAAGATCACCACCGCCTATCCGTTCTACGTGGTCAACACCATGCCGGCGACCACCTACAAGGGCGTGCCGGCCACCGAGCTGCCGTTCCTCACCGTCTACTGGGTGGCGCACGAGCGCGTGCCGGCCAAGGCGGTGCAGGACATTCTCGAACTCGTCTACCAGGACGACATCAAGAAGCGGCTGGCCGCCGGCCACAAGGCCTGGGGGCAGATGGAGCCGGACACCCACAACTTCAACCAGCTCGGCGTGCCCATGCATCCGGGCGCGAAGGCCTATTACGAGTCCAAGGGGCTGTACAAGGAATAGGCCGGGTGCCGATCACTCGCAGGGCCGCCCGCACCGCCGGGCGGCCCGATTGTTTGAGCGGCGTTTCGTGTCCCGGACGCGGTGCAGCG
>CAZUDR010000559.1:1901-2385 GCA_964618715.1 uncultured Undibacter sp.
CCGTTCCACTCTCCGAAATGCGCAACGGTCCCGGGTCTGCAGCGCATCACCATAGCGCGTCGAAGACGCGCGTGAACGCGCTTATGGTGCTGCGCTGCGCCCGGGACGACACAAATGCGCTGAAGACCGAACGCGGAACATGGCATTGCCGACGACGAACCTCGCCGACTGGATCAAGCCGATCAAGGGACGGGCGCGCACGCTGACCGGCCCGTTCGCGCTCGTCTACGCGGCGACCGCCGTCTTCTTCAGCGGCTGGTACCTCTACACGTCCGGCTTCGGCCTCGTCTCCACCGAGAGCAACCGCGGCTTCTATCTGATGCTGACCTCGGTGCTGGTGTTCCTGCTGTTCCCGGCGCTGCCGACTTCGCCCAAGACCCGTCCCAGCCTATTCGACGTCCTCTGGGTGATCGCCGCCGTCGTCTCGGTCGGCTACTGGATGGATCAATACGTCGACTACGCCGTCAATCGGGTGAGCGATCCC
>CAZUDR010000560.1:0-2376 GCA_964618715.1 uncultured Undibacter sp.
GGCTCGCCCTCGAAGTCGAGGATGTAGGCGTCGTCCTTGGCGATCAGCACCTGGCCGAGATGGAAGTCGCCATGATGGCGGATCTTGAGACCTTCGAAGCCGGCATGCCGATGAGATTCGAGATAGTTCATGATTGCGTCGCCGTGGCGGAATACGCGTTGGACAAGATGAGCCGTACGCTCGGGCAACCCCTCGCGACCCTGATCGAGCAGCCCGAACACCGTCTGCGCGCGGCGGATCAGCCCGTCGGTCCAGTGGGAAACGTTCTCCGCGGTAATCGGTTCAGGGGCGAAGTCGGCGATGTCGTCACGGCAGGCAAAGGCGAGGTGCATTTCCGCCGTGCGCCGGCCGATCTGCCTGATCCGCTGCATCATTGCGGCGCTTTCCAGTGATTCCAGCGGTGTCTCTGCAGTCAGCAGCCGGTGTTCCTCGATCAGCCGGTCGAGCGCGCCGGCGGCTACACTCCAGGCGTCACCCTGGTTCTCGACGAAGGCATTCACCACCGCGAGCGCGCTGCGGTTCTCGCCTTCCACCAGTTCGACGGAGCCGAGCAGTGTCGGCGCGTTCCGGAACTGGGCGACGTCGGCAAGGAAGCGGCCGACCTCGATCTCGGGATGGATGCCCGGCGTAATCCGGCGCAGGATCTTCACCACGTACTTGTTGTCGACGATCACGCTCGAATTCGACTGCTCGCGCGCGATGGCGGCAACGTTGGTGATTTCCGGCAGCGGCTCGGCGGCGAAGGCGCCGGTCGGGCGGAATTCGAGTTGACCGGTTTCGCTTCCGACGGTGTGGCCATCATGGATCATCGCCAGCAGGGCGGTGATGAATTCCGTTTCGGGTGTCGCATCGAGCAGGACACCTTCGCGCGGCCCGCGGCGCACGGCGGCGAGCAGGCCCGGTGAGCTCTGGTCGATCGCCGTGTAGCGCATCCATCGGATGGTCAGCGGCAGGAAATAGCGGCTGCGGCCATGCGTGCCGCTCACGTCGACAATGCCGGCGAGGAAGTGATTGCCGTTGTGATCGATCGGGATGGCCACCGTACAGCTCATGGTGACCTGTCGCGACGCCTTGTCGGCGTACCAGCGGCGCTCGCTGACGAAATGCGGCAGCACGTCGAAGTCGAGGGTGCGCCGCGTCCAGCCTGACAGCATCGATTCCCAGCCGGGCCCGATCACCAGCGTGGTGATCTCGCGTGGCAGGGTACTTTCCGGCTCGTGGTCGGCCTCCTGGTCGAGCGAGAACCAGAAGAAGCCGTAGGGCGGCAGCGTCACCAGATAGGGCAATTCACCGATGCGGGGAAAACGGGTACGGCCCAGCATTTCCCGCGGAATGCGGCCCTTCCACTGGCTCATGTCGAGCTCGACGGCCTGCGCGGTGCGGGAAATGTTGGCGACGCACAGGATCGCCTCGTCGCCGATCTGGCGCACATAGGCGAGCACGGCCCGGTTCTTCGGCCGGATGAAGGTGAGTGTGCCGCGCCCGAACACCTTGGTCGACCGGCGCACCGCGATCAGCCGTTTCATCCAGCTGAGCAGCGAGGACAGCGAGCGTTGCTGCGCTTCCACGTTGACCGCCGAGTAGCCGTAGACGGGGTCCATGATCGGCGGCAGGTACAGTCGTGCGGGGTCGGCGCGCGAAAAACCGCCATTGCGGTCCGGCGTCCATTGCATCGGCGTGCGCACGCCGTTGCGGTCGCCGAGATAGATGTTGTCGCCCATGCCGATCTCGTCGCCGTAGTAGATGATCGGCGTGCCCGGCATCGACAGAAGGATCGAGTTCATCAACTCGATCTTGCGCCGGTCGTTGTCCATCAGCGGCGCCAGCCGGCGGCGGATGCCGAGATTGATGCGCGCGCGCGGATCGGCCGCGTAGGTTGACCACAGATAGTCACGCTCGGCGTCGGTGACCATTTCCAGCGTCAGCTCGTCGTGATTGCGCAGGAACATGGCCCACTGGCAGTTCTCCGGGATTTCCGGTGTTTGCCGCATGATGTCGGTGATCGGGAAGCGATCTTCCTGCGCGATCGCCATGTAGATGCGGGGCATCAGCGGGAAATGGTAGGCCATGTGGCATTCATCGCCCTGGCCGAAATAGGCCTGCACGTCCTCCGGCCACTGGTTGGCTTCCGCCAGCAGCACCTTGCCGGGGGCGTAGTCGTCGAGCTCAGCCCGTAAACGTTTGAGCACCGCGTGGGTTTCCGGCAGATTCTCGTTGTTGGTGCCCTCGCGTTCGCACAAATAAGGCACGGCATCGAGCCGGAACCCGTCGACGCCAGCGTCGAGCCAGCGCTTCATCACCTGCAGCACCGCGCTCACCACCCGCGGATTGTCGAAATTCAGGTCCGGCTGGTGCGAGAAGAAGCGGTGCCAGTAA
>CAZUDR010000561.1:0-2369 GCA_964618715.1 uncultured Undibacter sp.
CCCGTGCTCTCGGTGGTGCGCGCCAAGGACTACGAGGAAGCGGTGCGGCTGCCCTCCGAGCACGACTATGGTAACGGCGTCGCCATCTTCACGCGTGACGGCGATGCCGCCCGCGATTTCGTCAATCGCGTCCAGGTCGGCATGGTCGGCGTAAATTTCGCCATACCGGTCCCGCTCTCCTACTACACGTTCGGCGGCTGGAAGCGCTCCGGTTTCGGTGACCTCAACCAGCACGGGCCGGATTCAATCCGCTTCTACACCAAGACCAAGACGGTCACCTCACGCTGGCCGGGCGGCGTGAAGGAAGGCGCCCAGTTCGTAATTCCGACGATGAAATAGGCGGCGTGATGAAGCTCCGGATTGCAGGAGGCTTCATCGTTTCGCTGCTGGTTGCCGGGTGCGCGGGCCAGCCGACACCGCTCACCCCTGCGCAAACGGCTGCACCCAGGCCGGACATCGTGGACATGAACGGTCGCTGGAAGCTGGCGGCACCCAATGCACCGCCGTGCGGCATGCAATTCGAGCGTGCGGCCGAGTCCGACAAAGGGACGGTCAAACCCGAAGGCGGGTGCCCGGGGAAATTCTTCACCAGCCGGCACTGGACACTTCGCGCCGGCCAACTCACCATCAGCAATCACGAGCAGGCGCCGCTCGCGCAACTCAAACTGTCGCAAGGCCAATTCAGCGGAACATCGACCGCCGGCACGCCTGTCACCCTGAGCCGCTATCCATCCCCAGCGTCGTGAGATCCATGGCAGAATTTCAACTCTATTGCTTCGCCCAGTCCGGCAACGCCTACCGCGCCGCGCTGATGCTCAACCTGATCGGCGCCGACTGGGAGCCGGTGTGGATCGATTTCTTTGGCGAAGGCGTGCAGCGCAAGGATCCCTATCGCACAGAGATCAACGAGATGGGCGAGGTGCCGGTGCTGGTCCACGGCACGAAGAAGTACACGCAATCGGCGGTGATCCTCACCTATCTGTCGGACCTTACCGGCAAGTTCAGACCGGAAGGCGAGGACGGGAAGCTGGAAGCGCTGCGCTGGATCATCTTCGACAACCAGAAGGTCAACGGCTTTCTCGGGCCATACCGTTTCCTGAAGAACTTTGCGCCGAAGCCGCCCGATCCGGCGGTCATGACGTTCATGAAGGCGCGCATCGACGGCGCTCTCGCCATCGTCAACAAGCGGCTCGCCGGCCGCAAATTCCTGACCGCCGAGCAGCCGACTATCGCCGATGTATCGATGACCGCCTATTTGTACTATCCGGCCGAGGAATTCGGTTTCGATATCGCCGCGGAGCATCCCGCCATCGCCGCCTGGCTGGAGCGGATGGCCGCCCTGCCCGGCTGGAAGCACCCCTACGACCTGATGCCCGGGTACCCGTTCGGCACGCGGGGTTATCGCAATCAGTGATCGTGGTGATGATGATCGTGCGAATGGCCATGACGATGGCCGTGCGCGTGATCCTGGCTGTGCGTTTGCCCGTCCGGTGAGGCGTAGGCGCCGCCCTCGGGATCGAACGGTGCCTCGATCATTGTGAGCCTGACACCAAGCGAGACGAGCAGCGCTTCAATTTCGGCCGCGCGTTGCACGCGAATGCGGTTGGGCAGGATCTGCACCGGGACGTGGCGGTCGCCGAGCCGCCATGCCAGGCGCGCCAGTCCTGCGAGGTCCGCCGGTCGCGCCTCGATCAGAGGTTCCGGAGCCGCCACCACTTCGATGAGGCTGCCGTCATCGAGCTCCAGCAGGTCGTCGGTGCACAACCGCCCGGGCCGTGCGAGGACGATGTCGAAGCGTCCGCCCTTTTGGCCCGTGACGCCGAGCGCCGGCGCGCTCCGCTGGGCGTAATCGAGCAGCACGGTATCGACCACCGCCCGTCCCTGGCGCTGGGCAGCGGAGAGAAGGCGAACGGCACGACGCATCTGTGGATCAATCGACGGTCAGTTCAGACGCGCCGGACGCTCGTCGTCGGACTCGTCCTTGCCGATCGGAGGCGCGATCTCAGCCTCGCCGGCGTGCGCCGGCGCCGAAGCAGCTGCGGCCGCCGCATCCGCGTCCTTGCGCCTGTACGCGCGGTAGGACCAGTAGCCCAATGGCAGGCACGCCAGATAGGCAATGGTGCCGATCGACAGCACCTCCCACGGGTAACTGATGAGCAGCGCGAAGAACAGGACAACGAGGACAAAGACCGGCAGCACCATCTCCGGAGGCACGCGCTTGCCGACACGTTTGCCGGAGAACACCGGCAGGCGCGAGACCATCAGCAGCGCAATCAGCAGCGTGTAGAAGAAGGCCATCCAGACGCCGAACAGGCCGCCGGACACGCCGAGCAGGTCGAGATAAATCGGCAACAACACCGTAATGGCGC
>CAZUDR010000562.1:0-2365 GCA_964618715.1 uncultured Undibacter sp.
CCACGTGCTTCATGTCCCAGGGCGCGAGAAACTGGCCCTTCTTCACGTTGACGGCGGCGCCGGCGGCGGCGGCGGCGGTGGCGGCGGCAACAAGCAGATCGGTCTGCCGGCACAGAAACGCCGGGATCTGCAGGACGTTGACCGCCTGCGCGACGCGGGCGCACTGGCCGGCGTCGTGGACGTCGGTGAGTACCGGCACGTTCAGCGTCTCGCGGATCTCTGCAAAAATCGGCAGCGCCTGATCGAGCCCGATGCCACGCGCGCTTTTTGCCGAGGTGCGGTTGGCCTTGTCGAACGAGGTCTTGTAGACAAGTCCCGCGCCGGCGCGGCCGGTGATCTCCTTCAGCGCCGTCGCCATTTCCAGCGCGTGCGCACGGCTTTCCAGTGCACAGGGGCCGGCAATCAACGCCAGCGGCAGCGCGTTGCCAAAACGCACGTCGCCGATTTCGACGGTCACGTTGGGGATCAGATCAATGTCCAAGGGCGCGTCCTTCCCGGGGCGCGGCGACCATGCGGTGGCCCGGCCGCCCGGTCAACGGGACGCCTCGAATACCAGAACCGCCCCCATTGCATCTGCGGGGCCGACGACGGTGGCGCCTCCGGCGGCGAGGCCGGCGATTCCCGCCTCCTCGGGAATGCCCTGCAGGATGTCCGGATCCGGGACGGCAAAACGCAGCGCCGCCAGTCGGACCGCTTGGGCGACATCCGGCGCGGTGACACCGAAGCGTGCGAGGAAGGCCGCCGGGGCAATTACCTCGATCAACCCTCGCGAGGTCTCGACGGCGAACCCCCCGTCCACCTCTCGTGCCGTTCGGGCACCCGTAAACGCGATCATGAAGTCCCGGTGCTGCGCCGGCGCCGCAGCGACTGCCACAATGCCGGCGATGCCGGTCGCGCCGTTGGTGTGTCGCTGGAAGGCCGGGTTCCAGAAATTCTCGGGAAAGTGCTGCTGGCAAACGGCGAACCGGGTTGCCGGCGCGTCCTGATCGCCGGCGAAGACGAGCGAAAAGGCGACCTTGACCTGCGTTCCGTCGGGCCGCCGGCCTTCGCGCTCGAAACGCATGACCGGTGACGCGGCAATGCCCGCCCCCTGGAACAGTGCTTCGTCGCCTGTGGCGTCCCGGGATTCCAGAATGAGCAGCGACAGCCCCTCGCCGCGTTTGAGGAAGTCGCCGGTGAACGCGCCGAAGCGGACCGAGAGCCCGTCACTGCCCAGCTGGTCCGGTTCGGCCAGTGTCAGCAGCTCGATGAAGCAGCCGGGGAACTGGACGATATTGTTGTGCGTGCCCCACGGATGCCTGTTGCGCGCGCCGACCGTGAACCCGAGGCTCCGATAGAATGCAGCAGCGGCGTCGAGATCGTGCACCGCGTGCACTACATGATCGATTCCGCGCGTCATCGTCTGCCTTTGGCACCGGGTTCCACCCCGCCATGATGCCGCAGACGGTTGCCGAAATAAAACCGGCCGCGGACAGGCGCGATGCGGGATCGCGCGCCAGCGGCCGGCAGTCCAACAGGTCGTATCGGGTGGGCCGATGCGGCCGGAGACCGGAGTTACGAGGCCTTGCGCTTGCGCGGCTTCGCGGCCTTTGCCTGCTGGGTCGGCGCGCAGGGCTTCATGTAGCCGAAATTGCCATTGTCAATGTCGGACGTGCTCACGCTGCACCAGCTGCCGACCTTGATGGGGCCGCCGGCTTCGAACGCAGGCTCGGCGCGTGCCGCGGTGGTGGCGATAAGCCCGGACACCGCGATCGCGGCGACGGCAGTCAGAATTTGACGCATCTTGCGTCTCCCTGAGGTTGGGTTGTTACGACGATCCAAGAACGGGCGAGCGTCGCACCTTCCTGCGTAAAAACGGCGTAACGTTTTGACGGACGTCCGACAGGGGGCCATTAACGCGACAGCGCTGCCAACGATACAGGACAGGCAGCAGGCGGGCGGTTGGGCCGCCCCGTCGGAATCCGGCAGGATGCAGTGACGTAAAGTCTTTACACCAGCCGGCTCTGCTCGACGGCAGCGCCGATAAAGGAGGCGAACAGCGGGTGGGGCTCGAACGGCCGCGACTTCAGCTCGGGATGGAACTGGACGCCCACGAACCAGGGGTGGTCCTCGTATTCAACGATTTCAGGCAGAACATGGTCTGGTGACATGCCGGAAAACCGCATTCCACGCTGCTCCAGCCGGCCCTTGTAAGCGGTATTGACCTCGTACCGGTGGCGGTGGCGTTCGGAGATCTCCGACATGCCATAAATCTCCGCCACCCTGCTGCCACGGGCGAGCACCGCCGGATAGGCACCAAGACGCATGGTTCCGCCCAAATCACCCTGGGCGTTGCGCCGTTCCAGTTCATTGCCCTTGAGCCATT
>CAZUDR010000563.1:0-2353 GCA_964618715.1 uncultured Undibacter sp.
GACCGGTCGTGCGGCGCCTTTTCGGACAGCCTGGAAACGTCCCCGCTCTCTGGAAGTTCGGGCGGACAGGAATGTCCGCCCTCCAGGAAGAACTCACATTCCCGGGCTGATCTCCCACCCCGCAGCGACCCGATTCCGGCCCGTTTCCTTGGCGTGATAGAGCGCTTGGTCGGCGATGCGGATCAGGTCTTCCGGATCGCGGACGCCCGGTCCGGGGCACATCGCCGCGCCGATGCTGATCTATCTTGGTGTCGGGCAGGGGCGCGACACCGGGACCGACGAGGACAGGGAGCGGCCCTGATGGCGGCGGGCAGCCTGTCGCCCGACGCGCCCCATCTTCCGACGCCTGCGGTCATTGATGCCTACGGCAATGGCGGCTTCCGTTTCGCCGGCATGTCGCACCGCGGCTCGCTGCTGTGCCTGCCGGACGGCATCTGGGCCTGGCCGGTCGCGGCGGTCAGTGATCTGACAGAGGCGTTGCTCGAACCCGTATTCGCGCGGGCGGAGCGGCTCGATTTCTTCCTGCTCGGCGCCGGCGCTGCGCCCTGGCCCATGCCCGAACCGCTGCGCGAGCGCTTCCGCGCGCTCGGCGTGTCGGCCGACGCCATGGCGACCGGGCCGGCGGTGCGCACCTGGAACATCCTGCTTGCCGAGAACCGGCGCGTCGCCGCCGGGCTGATCGCGGTGGACTGACGCGATCGCGGTCCTCACCGTCGTCATGCACGGCCAACCGGGTCCGGCTTGCGGCCGGCCCGGCTGTAAACCTGTGCCGGGCATCCACGTCTCATGCGCGGTGCGACGTTTCAAGACGTGGATGGCCGGGACAAGCCCGGCCATGATGAAATCGTTTAGACTTGGACAATGGCATCAAACGGCGAACACTGCGCCGCTCTCGTGCGCGAGGCCGACCGCGACCGGTACCTGGCGACGCTGTTCGCGCCGGCCGGGCACCGCGACGCACTTCACGCGCTCTACGCCTTCAACGTGGAGATCGCGCGCGTACGCGATCTGGCGCGCGAACCGATGCCGGGGGAGATCCGCCTGCAGTGGTGGCGCGAGGTGCTCGCCGGCGAGCGCGACGGCGAGGCGGCGGCGCATCCGGTGGCGGCGGGCTTGCGCGAGACGATCTCCCGCTACGCGCTCGATCCGGCGCCGCTGCTCACACTGATCGACGCGCACAGCTTCGATCTCTACGACGCGCCGATGGCGCAGCCCGACGATCTCGACCGCTATGGCGTCGAAACATCGTCCGCGCTGCTGTCGGCGGCCGCGGCCATCCTCGGCGGCGACACTGCAAATCTCGCAGCCCTCACGCGGCCGGCGGGCATCGCCCAAACGGTAACGGGCGTGCTCGGCGACTTCGGCCGCCACGCCGCGCGGCGCCAGCTTTACGTGCCTCTGGAAGTTCTGGAGCGGCATGGCGTCGATCGCGAAACGGTCTTTGCCGGGCAGGCCAGCGAGGGATTGCAGGCAGTGATTGCCGAACTGATCCGACATGCCCGGCGCCAGCTGGCTGCAGCACGAACGGCATTGAACGACGTACCGCTGGCCATCCTGCCCGCAGTGCTGCCACTGGCCGGCGCCGGTCCGGCGCTGCGCCGCATGGAGAAGCGTGGCTACGACCCGTTCCGTCCCGATGCGCTGCCGGCCTGGCGCCGGCAATATCTGATGTGGCGCGCGGCGCGCGATCCGCGGCGGATTTTCAGTGCCTGACTATTCCGCCGCATCCGCGCGCGCGTCGCCGGCGATCCAGCGTTCCAGATCGGCGAGCGCCCGCGCGCTGAGCGCCGCCTTGCGCGCCAGATTCTTCGCCGAGCCGCGACCGAACCTGCGCGCGTCCTCCGGATCGTAGGGCGCGGGTTCGGCCAGAGGCGGGAACAGGCCGAAGTTCACATTCATCGGCTGGAACGATGACGGTCCGGCATCGATGGTTGCGATGTGTCCGCCGGTGATATGCCCGAGCAGCGCGCCATGGGCGGTGGTCGGTGGCGGCGGCGGCACGATCGCCTGGCCGCGCCGTTCTGCGGCGGCGAAGCGCGCGGCCAGCCCGCCGATGGCGGCGGATTCAACATAGCCCTCGCAGCCGGTGATCTGCCCGGCAAACCGCCAGCGCGGATTGGCGGCAAGCCGCAGCGTGCCGTCGAGCAGCTGCGGCGAATTGAGGAAGGTGTTGCGGTGCAGGCCGCCGAGGCGGGCGAACTCGGCGTTCTGCAGCCCGGGAATGGTGCGGAAGATGCGCACCTGCTCGCCGTGCTTCAGCTTGGTCTGGAAGCCGACCATGTTCCATAGTGAGCCAAGGGCGTTGTCTTGCCTCAGCTGCACAACGGCATAAGGACGCGCGCCGCCGGGGTGC
>CAZUDR010000564.1:0-2337 GCA_964618715.1 uncultured Undibacter sp.
GGTCTGTGCCGAGGGCCCTGGCCTTTTCCGCCTTGGCGTCGTCGCCGACCGTGGTGATGACGGTGCAACCCAATGCCTTTGCCATCTTGATCGCCACCGAACCGATGCCGGAGCCGCCCGCATGCACCAGCACAGTTTCACCGGGCCTGAGTTTGGCATTGTCGAACAGCATGTGCTCGGTGGTGCCGAAGGCGATGGGCGCGCAGGCGGCATCGCGCAGGCTTACGCCCTCCGGCACCGGGATCACCAGCCGCGCCGGCAAGTTGACCAGGTCGCGGGCAAACCCGTCGATATGGAAGCCCATGATGCCGGCGACGTTCTCGCAGAGATTGTCACGGCCCTCGCGGCAGGCGGTGCACTTGCCGCAGGTCATGGCGCCGTACATCACCACCTTGTCGCCGGCCTTGAAGCCGGCGACCCCGGCGCCGACATGCGCAACCTCGCCGGAGGCCTCCGCGCCGACCACCAGCGGCAACTGCCGCTTGGCGAAAGCCATGCCGCGGTAGCCCCACAGATCGAGATGGTTGAGCGCAACGGCCCTGATCCGCACCTGAACCTCGCCGTCGGCCGGCGGCGGCGGGTCGGGCAGGTCGGCGAGTTCCAGCTGCCGGTCGGCGATCAGGCGAAGGGCGCGCATGGCGAGGGATGACCGGCGGGTACTACGCCGCCGGCTCGAGCCCCATCACCAGCGACACGTTCTGCCCGCCGAAGCCGAAGGAGTTGGAAATGGCGTGACGCACCCTGGCGTCGCGCGCCGTGTTGGGCACGACGTCGAGGGGGATCGCCGGGTCCGGCACATTGTAGTTGATGGTGGGAGGGATGCGCTGGTGTGCCAGCGTCAACAGCGTGAACACCGCCTCCACCGCGCCGGCGGCCGACAGCGTATGACCGACCATCGATTTGTTGGAGGAGATCGGGACATTTTTCATGCGCTCGCCGAATACGGCGGACACGCCGACATGCTCCATCTTGTCGTTTTCCGGCGTGCCGGTGCCGTGCGCGTTGACGTAGTCGATCTCGTCGGGTGCGAGGCCTGCGTCCTCCAGCGCATTGGCGATGCAGCCGATGATCGGTTTTCCGTCGGGGCTGGACCGGGTGCGATGAAATGCGTCCGCCATCTCGCCGCAGCCCTCCAGGACGCCGATAATGGTTGCGCCGCGCGCCTTCGCCGCATCATAGCTCTCCAGCACGAGCGCGCCGGCGCCTTCCGCCATCACGAAACCGTCGCGGTTCTTCGAGAACGGCTTGGCGGCCGCCCGCGGATCGCCGTTACTGGTCGACAGTGCCGAGAGCAGTGAGAAACGCACCAGCGACTCCGGATTGATCGAGCCGTCGGTCCCGATGCAGAGCGCGGCATCTGCTTCGCCGCGCCGGATGGCTTCGACTCCGAGCTGGATCGCGCTGGCACCCGAGGCGCAGGCGGTCGACAGCGAGATCGGCGAGCCCTTGGTGCCGAACTTGTCGGCCAGATGGTCTGCGACCGAGCTGAACAGGAAACGCTCGTGCCAGTCTCGGAACTCTCCGCTGGCGCGCAGGATGTCGGTATAGGTCACCTGGTCGTTGGCACCTGATTTCTCGCTGAGCGCGATGCGTTGCGGCCAGTCGATTTCGATCGGCGGCACCGCGAGAAACAGCGGGCCGGGAAAATCCGCCTTGCCGCCGATGCCGGCCTGGCTGATCGCCTCCTCGGCGGCGATGGCGGCGAATTCCTCGGACAGGGCGGCCGAATTGGATTGCGGTGGCAGAAAGTCAATGGTGCCGGCGATGCGGGTCCGCAGACCGTCGGTGGGGAAACGGGTAATGGCGTGGATGCCGGATTCGCCCGCGGTCAGCCTGGCCCAGTTGTCCGCCTTTCCGGCGCCGAGCGAGGTGATTACGCCGAGGCCGGTCACCACGACGGTGGGGCGGCCCTTTCTGTCCTTCGGTGGCATCGCTTGTCCTCCCTCAGCCGGCCGGCTCGACCAGCGCGAGGCCCTCGCCACGCCAGTGTCCGACGCCGGTCACAAAAACCTGCTGCAGGTCTCCGCTCATCGGCCGCTCCAGCCCGGTCGGGTCACAGGGCGGAAACAGACTACCATGTCCGAGCGCGAGCGCCGCCAGCGCAACATTCATGACAAATTGCGGCTCAGGCCCGTGGCCGAGATATGACCCCGTTGCGCGGACGGCAAGGTCGCCATGTGCCTCGAAAAAGGCGCGTTCCTCCCCCGTCGCCGGCTCCGTGCCGGTCGCCCCTGACAGCACCGCGGCATGGCCGTTCTTCGCCTTGTCCTTGACCTTGTCCCACATCCTGGTCAGGGCGGCGGTCACCGATCCGGGGGTGCGCCTGGAGCGGTCGGA
>CAZUDR010000565.1:0-2321 GCA_964618715.1 uncultured Undibacter sp.
CTGCCTGTTCCAGTTCTACGTGGCCAACGGCAGGTTGTCGTGCCAGCTCTACCAGCGTTCCGCCGATGTTTTTCTCGGCGTGCCGTTCAACATCGCGTCATATGCACTGTTGACGCTGATGGTGGCACAGGTGACGGGCCACAGGCCCGGTGATTTCGTGCACACCTTCGGCGATGCGCATCTCTATCTGAATCACCTGGAGCAGGCGAAGCTGCAGTTGACCCGGATGCCGCGCGCTCTGCCGCGCATGACGCTGAATCCTGCGGTGACGGATATTTTCGGTTTCCGCTACGAGGACTTCACGCTTGCCGGCTACGAACCGCATCCGCACATCAAGGCCGAGGTGGCGGTGTGAGCCTGTCGATCCGCGCTGCGCGGCGGGACGACAGCGCGCTGATTTTTGCGCTGGTGCGCGAGCTGGCGGATTACGAAAAGCTTTCTGACGACGTTGACGCCACCGAAGACGCGATTTCGGCCGCGCTCTTCTCCGAAGCGCCGCGGCTCCATTGCGACATCGCCGAATGGGGTGACGAACCGGCCGGCTTCGCGGTCTGGTTTCTCAATTTCTCCACCTTTCGCGGCCGCCATGGCATCTACGTCGAGGACATTTTCGTGCGGCCGGCCTGGCGCGGACGCGGCATCGGCAAGGCGCTGATGGCGCAGCTGGCGCGGCGTTGCGTCGAACGAGGCTATGCGCGCTGCGAATGGGCGGTGCTCGACTGGAACGCGCCGTCAATCGCCTTCTACAAGTCGATCGGTGCGCAGGTCCTCGACGAGTGGAAAATTTGCCGGCTCAGCGGGGAAGCACTCGCCCGCTTCGCGCAGGGTGAGGCACCGCCGTGAAAATCGTTCTGGTCGCGGCCGTGGCGGACAACGGCGTCATCGGCGCCGGCGGCGGCATGCCGTGGCGACTGCGATCGGATCTGGCGCATTTCCGCCAGGTCACGCTCAACAAGCCCGTGATCATGGGGCGCAAGACCGTCGAGTCGATCGGCAAGCCGCTGAAGGACCGCACCAACATCGTGATCACCCGTGACGCCGGCCGCTCGGCGCCGGGCGTCATTTTCGTCCCGAGCTTTGACGACGCGCTCGCTGTCGCCCGGACCGATGCCGAAAAACGCGGCACTGATGAAATCATGGTGATCGGCGGCAGCGACGTCTTCCGTGCGGCCATGCCCCTGGCCGACCGGCTGGATGTCACCCATGTGCATGCAAGCCCCGCCGGCGACGTGTATTTCCCGCCGATTGATCCGACGGTCTGGCGCGAAGCGTCGCGCCGCGAGCATGCGGCCGGCGAGCACGACAGCGCCGGTTTCACGGTGGCGGCGTATTTAAGGCGCTGACCATGCAAAATACGCGGCAACACAACGCGTTGTAACCACGCTTCGGCTACCCTATAACCCTCCCGAAACAGGCGGCCGGCCTTCATTCGACACCGGCGCCGGGAGATCAATCTCATGCCATGGACCAATCAGGGCGGCGGCGGCCCCTGGGGCGGCTCGGGCGGCGGCAAGGGCCCCTGGGGCTCCGGACCGCAGCAGCAGGGACCCACGCCCCCGGATCTCGAAGAAATCCTGCGTCGGAGCCAGGACAGGCTGAAACGCGTCCTCCCCGGCGGCAATCTCGGCGGCAAGGGCTTTGCCCTGCTGGCCCTCGCGGCCATCGCGCTGTGGGGCGCCTCCGGCTTCTTCCGCGTCGAGCCGGACGAACTCGGTGTCGTCCTGCGCTTCGGCAAGGAAGTCCGCGAGGTGCAGCCGGGGCTGAACTACCACCTTCCGTATCCGATCGAGACAGTGCTGACGCCGAAGGCGTTGCGCGTTTACAAGATCGACATCGGCGTGCGTGAACTCGAAGTCGGTACCCGGGGTGGCTCGGACCTGCGCGACGTGCCCGAGGAAAGCCTGATGCTGACCGGCGACGAGAATATCGTCGACGTCGACTTCTCGGTGCTGTGGCGGATCAAGCCGACCGGCGTCGGCGATTACCTGTTCAACATCCAGAATCCCGAAGGCACGGTGAAAGCGGTTGCCGAAAGCGCCATGCGCGAGGTCATCGGCCGGTCGGAGATCCAGCCGATCCTGACCGGCGCGCGGCAGGTCACCGAAACCGCGGTACAGGATCTGATGCAGAAGACGCTCGACCAGTACGGTGCCGGCATTTTCGTGCAGCAGGTGCAATTGCAGAAGGTCGATCCGCCTGCACAGGTGATCGATGCATTCCGTGACGTGCAGGCCGCCCGCGCCGACCTTGAGCGCTCGGTCAACGAGGCGCAGACCTATGCCAACCGGGTGATCCCGGAAGCGCGCGGCAACGTGGCGAAG
>CAZUDR010000566.1:0-2319 GCA_964618715.1 uncultured Undibacter sp.
ATCGCGGCGCTGAAGAAGAAGATCCTGGCGAGCGGCCTGTCGGTGCCGCAGCTGGTCTCGACCGCCTGGGCGTCGGCCTCGACGTTCCGCGGCTCCGACAAGCGTGGTGGCGCCAATGGTGCGCGCATCCGTCTCAGCCCGCAGAAGGATTGGGAAGTTAACAACCCGGCCGAGCTGGCGAAGGTGCTCAGGAAACTCGAAGCGATCCAGCAGGCCTTCAACAAGGGCAGCAAGAAGGTCTCGATGGCCGACCTGATCGTGCTCGGCGGTTGCGCCGCGGTCGAGAAGGCCGCCAAGGCCGCCGGCGTCAACGTGAAGGTCCCCTTCACGCCGGGCCGCATGGACGCATCGCAGGATCAGACCGACGTCGAGTCCTTCGCCCCGCTCGAACCGCGCCAGGATGGCTTCCGCAACTACACTAATGCCAAGGCGCTGCAGTTCATGGCGCCGGAAGAAGCGCTGGTCGACAGGGCGGCCTTGCTGAACCTCACCGGTCCGGAGATGACGGCGATCCTCGGCGGCCTGCGCGTACTCGGCGCCAATGCCGGCGGCTCCAAACACGGGGTCTTCACCAAGACGCCGGGCAAGCTGACCAACGACTTCTTCGTCAACCTGCTCACCATGGCCACGGAATGGGTGCCCGCCGGCGACGGCGTTTACGAGGGCCGCGATCGCAAAACCGGGAACCAGAAGTGGACCGCGACCCGCGTCGACCTGATCTTCGGTTCGCACTCGCAGCTGCGCGCGTACGGCGAAGTCTATGCGTGCGCGGACTCGAAGGAGAAGTTCGTCAAGGACTTCGTGGCGGCCTGGAACAAGGTGATGAACGCCGACCGGTTCGACATTGTCCGGAAGGCGGCCTAATCCCTGCAGGGACCGGACATTCAACAACGATGAACGGCCGGGGTTCGCCCCGGCCGTTTTTTATTTCGCGTGGCGTTGCCGCAGATTCACTTTTTCCTCTCCCCTTGCGGGCGAGGGTGGCGAGCCGGAGCGATAGCGAAGGCGAGCCGGGTGAGGGGGCGTTGAGTAACGTGAAGAGCGGAGCCCCGCACCCCCCCCCCCCCGGCTGCGCCACCGCTCGGGCACCCTCTCCCACAAGGGGAGAGGGAAGCGAGAATGCCTCGCCGCGGTTCCCCTACGATCCGCCGTTCTCCACCTCTCCACCCGCCGCCCTCAGCGCGGCCGGCTGCGGCATGGCGATGACGTTGTAACCGGAATCGACGAAATGGATCTCGCCGGTGACGCCGGTGGAAAGGTCCGACAGGAGATAGAGCCCCGCGCCGCCCAGTTCGTCGAGCGTCACACCGCGTCCCAGCGGCGAATATTTCTGCTGGAAAGCGAACATGTAACGCGCATCGTTGATGCCGGCGCCGGCGAGCGTGCGCACGGGACCCGCCGAGATGGCGTTGACCCGGATCTTCTGGTGGCCGAAGTCGACCGCGAGATAGCGCACCGAGGCTTCCAGCGCCGCCTTGGCCACGCCCATCACATTATAGTTCGGCATCGTACGGTCGCCGCCGTTATAGGTCAGCGTCAGCATGGCGCCGCCGTCCGGCATCAGCGCGGCGGCACGCCTGGCGGCCTCGGTAAAGGCAAAACAGGAGATGACCATCGTCCGGATAAAATTTTCACGCGTGGAATCGGCGTAGCGACCCTTGAGCTGGTTCTTGTCGGAGAAGGCGATCGCATGCACCAGGAAGTCGAGCTTGCCCCATTCCGCCCCGATACGCTCGAACACCGCGTCGACGGAGGAGACGTCCTCAACATCGCATGGCATCACAAGGGACGAGCCGACGGATTCGGCGAGCGGCTTCACGCGCTTGGCCAGCGCATCGCCCTGGTACGTGAAGGCAAGCTGTGCACCATGCCGGGCGAGCGTCCTGGCGATGCCCCAGGCGATGGAATGGTCGTTGGCCACTCCCATCACCAGCCCGCGTTTGCCTTCCATCAGTTCCGGCATCACTCGCTCTCCGCCGTCATGTCCGGCCCCGGGGCCGGGCATCCGCGCCTTTCCGCACCTTCATACAGACGTGCATGGCACACGCAACTCGGGCTTGCCCGAGTTGCGTCCAAAACACGCCGCCGCAAGCCGGGTAAACCCGACTTGCGGTGACAAGCCCGGCCATGAGATCGGTCCGCCTTTTTTGAATTGCCGGACAATCACGCGTCGAGCCGCGTGAATACCACCGACGCATTGGTACCGCCGAAACCGAACGAGTTGGAGAGCACCGCGCCGAGGCTCACATCGTCGCGGCGCTCGCGAACGATCGGCATGTCCTCGAACTCAGGGTCAAGATTCTCGATATTGGCGCTCTC
>CAZUDR010000567.1:0-513 GCA_964618715.1 uncultured Undibacter sp.
GGGGCCGATCTTCGTGGGCATCTACTACGGCCCGATGCCGCGGTTCGAGGAGAAGGTGGTCGAGGACAACGCTCACACGCGGGTGATCATGAACCACGAGGGGATCCTGCTGCGCGAGCTCAAGGAGCTGATCGGAGACCTCGGGTTCGACTGGAGCAACACCGGCGCCAAGTGGGGCGGCGTGGTCGAGGTGCTCAATCCCGACCTGCAGGCCGCCATCACCGACCTGCGCACCTCCGGCCTCAACATCATGATGTCGATGAAGGACGAGGGAAAACCGGTCTCCTTCGTCGAGGACTGCGCGGTCCCGCTCGAGCATCTCGCCGACTACACCCGCGAGCTGACCGAGGTGTTCGAGAAGCACGGCACCCGCGGCACCTGGTACGCGCATGCCGGCTCGGGCTGCCTGCACGTGCGCCCGGTCCTCAACCTGCGCCAGGAAAAGGACGTGCATGCCATGCGCGAGATCGCCGAGGAGGCGTTTGCCATGGTGCGGTCCTACAAGGGCTCGCA
>CAZUDR010000567.1:523-2317 GCA_964618715.1 uncultured Undibacter sp.
GTCGGTCGGCTGCCTGCATGTGCGCCCGGTGGTGAACCTGAAGGAAGAAGGCGGCGCGAAGAAGATGCGCGCCATCGCCGAGGAAGCCTTCGCCATGGTACGCGAATACAAGGGCTCGCATTCCGGCGAGCACGGCGACGGGCTGGTGCGCTCCGAATTCAACGAGCCGATGTTCGGGCCGCGGCTGGCGCGCGCCTTCGAGCAGGTGAAGGACCGCTTCGACCCGAACGGTCTCTACAATCCCGGCAAGGTGGTGCGTCCGCCCAAATTCGACGACCGTAGCCTGTTCCGCTATCCGCCCGACTACCGCGGCAACGAGATGGAGATGCAGCTCGACTGGTCGGCCTGGCCCGGTGCCGGCGGCGGTTTCCAGGGCGCCATCGAGATGTGCAACAACAACGGCGCCTGCCGCAAACTTTCGGGCGGCGTGATGTGCCCGAGCTACCGCGTCACCCGCGACGAGCGCGACGTGACCCGCGGCCGCGCCAATACCCTGCGGCTCGCCGTCACCGGCCAGCTCGGGCACGACGCGCTGATCTCGCGCGAGATGACCGAGACGCTGAAACTGTGCGTATCCTGCAAGGCCTGCCGCCGCGAATGCCCGACCGGCGTGGACATGGCGCGCATGAAGATCGAGGTGCAGGCAGCGCGCGCCAAGAAGCGCGGGCTGTCGCTGCACGACCGGCTGGTCGGTTACCTGCCGCGCTACGCGCCGTTCGCGGCGCGTCATGCGCGGCTGTTCAACATGCGCGACCGCAGCCGGCTGCTGCGCCGCCTGTCGGAGACTTTCGCGCGCATGTCGGCCAGGCGCAGCCTGCCGCGATGGCGCCCCGACACCTGGCGCGACCGGTCCGACTGGGCATACGCCGTCGCGGGCGAGGAGCCCGCCGGGCCGTTGCGCGAGGTCGTGCTGTTTGCCGACACGTTCAACCGCTATTTCGAGCCGGAGAATCTCGATGCGGCGCTGCGGGTCCTCGTCGCCGGCGGTTATCGCGTGCATGCCGTCCTGCCGACCGACAAGGACCCGCGGCCGCTGTGCTGCGGACGCACCTTTCTTGCGGTCGGCAAGGTCGACGAGGCGAAACGCGAGATGGCACGGACGCTGGCCGCGCTCGCGCCCTTCGCCGCGCGCGGTGTGCCGGTCGTCGGGCTGGAGCCGAGCTGCCTGCTGACATTCCGCGACGAACTGCCGGCCCTGTTCAGGGACGAGGCGGCCGCGGCGCTGGCACAAAACGCATTGCTGCTGGAGGAATTCCTCGCGCGCGAACAGGCCGACGGCAATCTCAAACTGCCGTTCGGGCCCGTGGACCGGACCGCGCTGTTGCACGGCCACTGCCACCAGAAGGCCTTCGGTGCCATGGGCGCGGTGGAGAGCGTGCTGAAGGCGGTGCCGGGGCTGGACGTGCAGACAGTGGAGTCGAGCTGCTGCGGCATGGCCGGCAGCTTCGGCTACGATGCCGATACCATCGACGTGTCGTTCAAGATGGGCGAGCTGTCGCTGTTGCCGGCGATGCGCAAGGCGCCGGACGACGCGCTGATCGTCGCCGATGGAACCTCCTGCCGCCACCAGATCCACGACGGCGCCGGCCGCGACGCACTGCACGTCGCCCGCGTGCTGGCGATGAGCGTGGAGGCGGCGGCGATCTCCTGACCGGTCATGCGCGGGACTGCAACGGGCCGCCGAAGCAGCGATGACGACCGAGCTGTCATTGCCCGCGAAAGCGGGCAATCCGGTAATCGCCGACGGTAGTGATTTGATCGGGAGGATCGTGGATACTGGATGCCCCGCTTGCG
>CAZUDR010000568.1:0-2310 GCA_964618715.1 uncultured Undibacter sp.
CTGTCGGTCGATGGACACGATCCGGCCGCGGTACGCGAGGCGCTCGCAACGGCCAGGGCGGATACCGCGCGGCCGTGGTTGATCGCCGCGAAGACGACGATCGGCTTCGGCGCACCCAACAAAGCGGGCACGGCCGGAGTGCACGGTGCCGCGCTTGGCGCCGACGAGGTCGCTGCGACCCGTTCGAAGTTGGGCTGGTCGTACGCACCCTTTGAAGTCCCGGCCCCCATCCTGGATGCCTGGCGCGCCGCCGGTCACCGCTGCGCGGACGAGCGCGATGCCTGGCTGAGCACCTGGAATGCGCTACCCGCGAAGGACCGCGCTGCTTTCGAGAACCCGATGAACGCTGATATCCGAACCGCCCTCACGGCAGCGATTGACGACGCCAAACAGGCGGCCGCGGCGGCGACCGATCAGAAGGCGACGCGCGTCTGGTCACAGACGACACTTGAAGCGATCCTGCCGGCCGTGCCCGGCCTGATCGGCGGTTCGGCCGACCTGACGGGCTCCAACAACACCAAGATCAAGGGGCAACCCGTAGTCACGGCCGAGAATTTTTCGGGCAGTTACATTCACTTCGGCGTGCGTGAGCACGGCATGGCCGCCGCAATGAACGGTATGGCGCTCTATGGTGGGATCATCCCCTATGGCGGCACGTTCCTGGTCTTCACCGACTACTGCCGTCCCGCGATCCGCCTCGCCGCGCTAATGCAGTTGCCATGTGTCTTCGTCATGACGCACGATTCCATCGGTCTTGGCGAAGACGGCCCGACCCATCAGCCCGTCGAGCACCTTGCCGCCCTGCGCGCAATGCCGAACCTCAACGTGTTCCGACCGGCCGACGGGGTCGAGACAGCGGAGTGCTGGGAACTTGCGGCCACCTCGGCCGGTACGCCCTCGGTGCTGGCTCTGACCCGACAGGGAGTGGTCAACGCCAGAACCGAACACACGAGCGAAAACTTGTGCGCCAAGGGAGCCTATATTCTGCGCGAAGCAGGTGGCACCCGCGACGTCACGCTCGTCGCCACCGGATCGGAGATCGGCCTCGCGCTCGCCGCGGCCGAGAAGCTCGCCGCAGCCGGCACCAAGGCCGCCGTGGTCTCGATGCCGTCGATGGAGCTCTTCCGGGCGCAGCCCGACAGCTACCGGGCGGAGGTTCTCGGCAACGCACCGCGCGTATTCACCGAAGCTGGCGTTGCGGCCGGCTGGCACGAATGGATGCGATCGGGTGATCGCTTCATCGGCATGTCCGGTTTTGGCGCGTCGGCGCCAGCAGCCGATCTCTATCGACACTTCGGCATAACCGAGGAAGCAATTGTAGAAGCCGTTCGTGTCATGACCGCGTGATTTGGTTGCGGCGACGCCCAGGTGGACTGTCCTTTTTTCCGACCCGGAAGGTCACGAAAATCCATGGATCTCGACAAACTCAAGACGCTTGATGAACTCGACGTCGGCGGCAAGCGCGTGCTCGTGCGTGTCGACATCAACGTGCCGCTGAAGGACGGTCACGTGACCGATGCCACGCGCATCCAGGCCATTGTGCCGACCGTCCGAGATATCCTGAGCCACGGCGGCAAGCCCATTCTGCTTGCACATCTTGGCCGGCCGAATGGCAAGGTGGTCCCTGAGCTGTCGCTCGGCGTCCTATGCGCACCGCTGCAAGAGGCGCTCGGCGCACGCGTCGTTTTTGCCCGCGAGGACGAGGGCAAGACCGCTGCCGACTGGGTCAATGAATTGGCGCCCGGAGACGTATTGCTCCTTGAAAATGTTCGCTTTCATGCCGGCGAAGAGGCCAACGCGCCCGAATTCGCTCGCGAGCTGGCAGGCCTCGGCGATGTCTATGTCAACGATGCCTTCTCGACCGCCCACCGTGCGCACGCCTCGACTGAGGGCATCGCGCACCTTTTGCCTGCGGCAGCAGGCCGTCAGATGCAGGCCGAGATCAAAGCGTTGCGCCAGGCGCTCGAGAACCCGCACCGGCCGACCGCGGCCGGGGTCGGCGGCGCCAAGGTGTCGACGAAGAGCCCGGTGCTCAATAATCTTATGGCCAAGGTCGACAAGCTGATCATCGGCGGCGGTATGGCCAACACATTCCTCCTCGCACAGGGCATCGAAGTCGGCAAATCGTTGGCGGAGCCCGACTTCGTCGATACCGCAAAGAAGGTGATGGCCGGCTCCGAAGCCGCCGGATGTGAAATCATGCTTCCCGTCGATGCCGTCGTCGCGCGCGAATTCAAGGCCGGAGCCGAAACACAGGTCGTCCCGGTGGCCGAAGTGCCAAGCGATGCAATGATCCTCGACGTCGGCCCG
>CAZUDR010000569.1:0-2291 GCA_964618715.1 uncultured Undibacter sp.
AGACCAGGTGCCCGCTGGTCGTGCGCACCGGCAACGGCGGCGGCGCCCGTTTTGGCGCGCAGCACTCACAGAGCGTCGAGAACTGGTGCATGATGATCCCCGGGCTGAAGGTGGTGGCGCCGTCCTCGCCGGTCGACGTCATCGGCCTGCTGGCGGCCTCGGTGCGCGATCCCGATCCCGTGATCTTCCTCGAGCACAAGTCGCTTTATCCGACCAAGGGCGACGTGCCGGACGGCGAGATCGTCGACAGGCTGGGCACCGCCAGGGTCGTCCGTCCGGGCCCGGATGCCACCATCCTGGCGCTGGCCATGATGGTGCCGCGGGCGGTGGAAGCGGCCGAGACGCTGAAATCGGAACACGGCATCGACTGCGAGGTTGTCGATGTGCGGTCGCTGGTGCCGCTCGACACGCAGACGATCCTCGGTTCCGTAGGGAAGACGCACCGGCTGTTCACTGTAGAGGAAAACCCGCGGCTGTGCGGCTGGGGCGCCGAGATCGTGTCGATCGTGGCGGATGAGGCCTTCTACGATCTGGACGGTCCGCCGGTGCGCATCACCACGCCGCACGTGCCGCTGCCGGCCTCCGACGCTCTGGAGGACGCCGTGCTGCCGACGCCGAAGCGGATCGTGGAGACGGTGAAGCGGAGTTTGGGGAGTTGAGAGACCGGTGTCCCGGATGCGGTCCACCGCTGATCCGGGACCGCTGAAATTGGAACGGTCCCGGTTCTGCAGCGCACCGCTTCGGGCTGCGCTGCGCCCGGGACACGAGTTACGGAGTTAGCCCATGTACGACAATCTTCTCGCCAACGTTCCGACCGATCTCTACATCGGCGGCAAGTGGCGCAAGGCGTCCGACAACGGCCGCTTCGACGTAACCGATCCGGCGACCGAAAACACCATTGCGTCGGTGGCCAGCGCGACCGTCGATGACGCCAAGGCGGCGCTCGACGCGGCAGACGCCGCGTTCGAGGGTTGGGCCGGACGCAAGCCCCGCGAACGCGCCGAGATCCTGCGCAAATGCTACGAGATGATCATGCGCGACGCCGAGCGCTTCGCCAAACTGATCACGCTGGAGAACGGCAAGGCGCTGCCCGACTCGCGCGGCGAGGTGGCCTACGCCGCCGAGTTCTTCCGCTGGTACGCCGAGGAGGCCGTGCGCAATCTCGGTGATATGTCGATTGCGCCGGCGTCAGGCGCGCGCATCCTGGTGCAGCACAAGCCGGCGGGCATCGCGGTGCTGGTGACGCCGTGGAACTTCCCGGCCGCCATGGCGACGCGCAAGATCGGTCCGGCGCTGGCTGCCGGCTGCCCGGTGGTGCTCAAGCCCGCCTCCGACACGCCGCTCACCATGCTGGCGCTGATGCCGGCGCTGGAAGAGGCCGGCGTGCCGCCCGGCGTGGTCAATGTCATCCCGTCGCGTTCGTCGGGCAAGGTGGTGTCCGCCATGCTGCACGATCCGCGCGTGCGCGTGGTGTCGTTCACGGGTTCTACGGAAGTTGGCCGCAAGCTGCTGCACGAGGCCGCCGACAACATCGTCAAGCCGGCGATGGAACTGGGCGGCAACGCACCGTTCCTCGTGTTCGAGGACGCCGATATTGACGCCGCCATCGACGGCGCCATGGTCGCCAAGATGCGCAACATGGGCGAAGCCTGCACCGCGGCCAACCGGTTCTATGTGCACGAGAAGGTGCACGACGAGTTTGCCAAAAAGCTGACCGCCAAGATGGCCGGCCTCAAGATGGGCAACGGTCTCGACGAGGGCATCAATCTCGGCCCGCTGGTCAACAAGGATGGCCGCGACAAGGTGATCGAACTGGTCGACGACGCCGTGTCGAAGGGTGCCAAGGTGCTCACCGGCGGCAAATTGCCGGACGGGCCCGGCTTTTTCTATCCGGCCACAGTGCTCACCAACGTCTCCGACGACTCCAGGATGCTGAACGAGGAGATCTTCGGGCCTGTTGCCTCGATCCAGACCTTCAAGACCGATGACGAAGTCATCAGGCGCGCCAACGACACCGAGTATGGTCTGGTCGCCTATCTCTACACCAGGGACCTGAGCCGCGGCCTGCGCGTCTCCGAGAAGCTCGACTTCGGCATGGTCGGCCTGAACCGCGGCCTGGTGTCCGATCCGGCCGCGCCGTTCGGTGGCATGAAGCAGTCGGGGATCGGCCGCGAGGGCGCGCAGGAGGGCATGAAGGAGTTTCTCGAGACGCAGTATGTGTCGGTGAGTTGGTGAACAAAAAGTGTCATCGCCCGCGTAGGCGGGCGATCCAGTAAACACAATCGCCGCCG
>CAZUDR010000570.1:0-2287 GCA_964618715.1 uncultured Undibacter sp.
GTCCGTATCGATGTCGTCTCCGACGTGGTCTGCCCGTGGTGCTTCATCGGCAAGCGCCGTCTGGAAAAGGCGCTGGCGCTCAAGCCGGATGTGCCGGTCGAGGTGCACTGGCATCCCTATTTTCTCAATGACTGGGTGCCGCCCGAGGGCATGTCGCGCGAGGACTACCTGACCACGAAATTCGGCTCGCCCGAGCGTTACAGCGGCATCGCCCAGCGCGTGTCCGCGGCGGCCGCCGAGGAGGGCCTGACCTACGCCGCCGACAAGATGAAGCGGCAGCCGAACACCACCGATTGCCACCGTCTGATCAAATGGGCGGACGGTATCGGCAAGTCGGCCGAGATGAAGCAGAGGCTGATGGACCTTTATTTCACCGAAGGCGCCGATCTGACCAATCGCGCGGTGCTGCTGCAGGCGGCGACCGATGTCGGGCTCGATCCCGACGACGTTCGCGAGGCGCTGGCCAGCGATACCGATATCGAAGCGGTTGCCCGCGAGGCGCAGGGCGCAAAGGAGGCCGGCATCGAAGGCGTGCCCTGCTTCATCTTTGCGGGCCGCTACGCGGTCTCGGGCGCGCAGGCGCCGGAGTATCTCGCCGCCATGATCGAACGCGTCGCCGGGGAAGCCGGCGGCGAGGCGGCCGAATAGACCGGCCCGCATCGCATGCAGATCACCGCAGCCGTGGTCGGCGAGCGCGGCGGCGCCTTCGCCATCGAGCAGGTCGACCTGTCCGCGCCGCGCGATGATGAATTGCTGGTCGAGGTCGTCGCCTCGGGCATGTGCGCGACAGATCTGCACGGCCGCGACGGCTATTTCGCCACCATGCCGTTTCCGGCGGTCTTCGGGCATGAAGGCGCCGGCATCGTTCGCGCCGTCGGCAAGGGCATCACCCGGTTCAGGACCGGCGACCACGTGGTCATGTCCTATCCGTTCTGCGGCGAGTGCCCGAACTGCCGCATCCGCAAGCAGAACTACTGCCTGTCGGTACGCAAGATCAAAATGGGCGGTACGCGCATCGACGGCTCGACGCTGCATGCGATGAACGGCAAGCCGGTCTACGGCGCCTTCTTCCAGCAGTCGTCGTTCGGCAGCTTCGCCATCGCCAACGAAAAGTTCGCCGTCAAGGTCCGCAATGATGTGCCCGTCGAACTGCTCGGGCCGCTGGCCTGCGGCGGGCAGACCGGGGCCGGCGCGGTGCTCAACGTGATGCAGCCGCGCGCCGGGGATTCCTTCGCCGTGTTCGGCGTTGGCGCGGTGGGCCTGTCCGGCCTGATGGCCGCGAAGATCGCCGGCTGCGACCCGATCATCGCGGTGGACGTGCACGACCATCGCCTCGCGCTGGCGCGCGAACTGGGCGCCACGCACATCATCAACCACAAGGGCCGCACCGACGTCGTCGCCGAGATCCGCAAGATCACCGGTTACGGCGCCCGCTTCACGCTGGAGACCTCCGCATTGCCGGAGGTGCTGCGCGAGGCCTGCGAGGCGCTGATCTCCGCCGGAACCTGTGTGCTGCTGGGCAGCGCCCGCGCCGGCACCGAGGTCTCGCTGGAAATGCCCTTCATGCAGCCCGGCCGCACGCTGCGCGGCGTGGTGCAGGGCGACAGCCAGCCGCAGGAGTTCATCCCCAGGCTGACCGACTACATGGTCGCCGGGCAGTTTCCCATCGAGCGGCTGTACACATTCTACGATCTTGCCGACATCAACCGCGCTGCGGCGGAGTCGGAAAGCGGCCAGACCATCAAGCCCGTGCTGCGCATGCCGCACTGACCTGATCCTCATCCTGAGGAGCGGCCGTCAGGCCGCGTCTCGAAGGATGAGGCCCAGGCGCCCCCGTCCTTCGAGACGCCCACTACGCGGGCTCCTCAGGACGAGGTCGATCAGGCCGCCTTGGCCTGCTCGGCGATCGATACGAGCTCGCGCAGAATGCCGGCGGTCCCCTTCAGCCGCTCGGTCGGCCGTACCCACTCCTCGAAGAACACCACCTTCTGGTCCGGGCGTACGCGGGCGTCGCTGTCGCGGATATGGGCGATCAGCCCTTCGGGATTGGCGAACACATTGTCGCGGAAGGCGAGCACGACGCCCTTGGGCCCGGCGTCGATCTTCTCCACATTGGCGCGCCGGCACAGCGCCTTGATCGCCACCACCTGCAACAGGTGCTCCACCTCGGCCGGCAGCTTGCCGAAGCGGTCCACCAGCTCCGCGGCGAAGGCCTCGATCTCGCGCTCGTCCTCGAGTTCGGCCAGCCGGCGGTAGAGCGCCAGCCGCACGGCGAGGTCGGCGACGT
>CAZUDR010000571.1:0-2279 GCA_964618715.1 uncultured Undibacter sp.
GAAGCCGAACAGCAGCACCAGCGTGGCGAGCAGCGCCACCAGCGATACCGGCTGCAACCTGCCGAGCAGATGCTGAAGCGCCGCCTGGCCGCCGCGGGCCAGCGTGCGACGGCGCACCACCTGCGCGACGATGACCGGTACGACGATGTAGAGGACGACCGACAGCACCAGCGTGTCCCACGGCACGGTGATCGCCGACAGGCCGAGCAGCAGGCCGACGATGGGCGCGAAGGCGAACACCATGATGGTGTCGTTGAGCGCCACCTGTGACAGCGTGAAATGCGGCTCGCCTTTGCTCAGGTTGCTCCAGACGAAAACCATGGCGGTGCACGGGGCCGCTGCCAGCAGGATGAGACCGGCGATGTAGGAGTTGATCTGCTCCGGGGGCAGGTAGGGCCGGAACAGCCAGCCGATGAAGAACCAGCCGAGCGCGGCCATGGAAAACGGCTTGACCGCCCAGTTGATGAAGAGCGTGACGCCAATCCCGCGCCAGTGCTCGCGCACGCGCGACAGTGCGGCAAAGTCGATCTTCAGCAGCATGGGGATGATCATCAGCCAGATCAGCACAGCAACCGGCAGATTGACCCTGGCAATTTCGGCGCCGCCGATCAGCTGAAACACCGACGGCATGAGATGGCCGAACGCAATCCCGGCCACGATGCAGAGCGCAACCCAGAGGGTCAGATAGCGTTCAAACGTCGACATGTTTGTGTTTATGCCCCTTGCGACGCGCTCTGGGCCGCGACTGCGGTCGCGCCTTCGCTGCGACCGATCTCTTTGAGCCTGCCAGCAAGCACCAGGCGGTCAAGCCTGGCGATCGGCAGCTCCACGAACAGGTCGATGCGCCGCTTGAGCATGCGGTAGGCATCCTTGAACGCAAGGGCGATCTCGGCCTCGCTTCCGGTTGCCTCCGCCGGATCCGGAATGCCCCAGTGCGCCGTCATCGGCTGGCCGGGCCAGAGCGGACAGGATTCGCCGGCGGCGTTGTCGCACACGGTAAAGACGAAATCGAGCTGCGGCGCCGCCGGGTGCGCGAACTCGGCCCAGCTCTTCGAGCGCAGCTCCGAAACATCGTAGCCGGTGTTCTTCAACAGCTCGAGGGCATGCGGATTGACCGCACCCTTGGGATGGCTACCCGCGCTGAACGCCCGGAAGTTGCCCCGGCCTTCCCTGTTGAGAATGGCTTCGGCGAGAATCGAGCGCGCCGAATTGCCGGTGCAGAGGAAGAGCACGTTGTAGATACGCTCGACCATGACGCACTCCTCAGCAACAGGCAGCGCCGGTCGCCGGAAGACAGCACGCACTGGGCCCCGCGACCCGGGCCTCACGTTCGCCCGACCCGTCGCCATAGGTGATGCTCTCGCCCGTGGTGTGGAAGGTCTCCCAGGCAATGCCCGACGGATCGTCGATCCACGATTTCTCCGATTTGGCGTAGCAGCACGCCGTTTCGCCCTGCTCGACGATGTCGCCTCCCGCCTTGCGCAGGCGCGCATACACTTCGTTGAGCTCGGCCTTGTCCTCGACCTGGATGCCGAGATGATCGAGACCCGGTGCGCGCCCGCGCGCGGAGATCGCGAAGTTCACCCGTGGATCGTCGAGCATCCATTTTGCGTAATCGGGTTTGACGACCGCAGGTTGTGCATTGAACAGCGCAGAATAGAAGCCGATCGACCGGGCGAGGTCATCGACGGCGACGTGAACATGAAGGCGCATCATGGGCGACGTCCTTTCAGGCCGGCTGTCTGGTGCGTCTGGCGGTGGCCGGCTTGCACACGGCGGCCGGCACGCATTGGTCCGGCGCGCCGCCGCAACAGTTTTCGGTGAGATAGGCGATCAGCGCGTTCATGGTGTCGTAGCGCGCGGCGTAGATCATCGACCGGCCTTCGCGGCGAACGCTGACCAGGCCCGCCTGGCGCAGACGGTCGAAGTGGAAGGTGAGCGTGTTGGGCGCGAGCCCGAGTTCGCTGGCAACATTGCCGGCGGCCATGCCGTCCGGTCCGGCACGGACCAGCAGCCGGTAAACGCCAAGACGGCTGTCCTGCGCGAGGGCGCCCAAGGCGGCGACGGCGTCACTTACTTCCATATTTCAACGAATATCGAATTGATTGGGGCCGGTCAAGTGCTGCGAACGGGTTCCCATTTTGTTCTTTCTTCATTCAGGCTTGTGCTCTAAGGGTTTTTTTCATGCCGCAGTTCTCTCCGCACCAGGACCAGGCACTGAAGGCCGTCTCGCAATGGCTGAAGGACAAGCCGGGATCGGGCGGCACGCCGCCGGTCTT
>CAZUDR010000572.1:0-2278 GCA_964618715.1 uncultured Undibacter sp.
CCTGGCGGCATACCAGGCCCACCGCAGGAACGTGGCGCGCGCCGGCCCGTCGTCAAGACGAATATGGGGCCGGCCTGTCGGCGAGCTCAGTCGAGAACGTAACGAAAGCCGATGCGGATCTCGTCGCCTGTCACATTGTCCAGCGTCAACTGGTTGCCAATCGGCCCGCCAGTAATGTCACCCAGCTCAATGTGCCGGTAACCAATATCGATGATCCAGTTGTAACCCGGCGAAAAGCTCACCCCGGCCATGGCCGCCCAGGCAAAATTCCACTGCGAAGAGGTCCCGGTCGTCGTGCTCGCGGCCGGCGTCATCTGGTAGTCTGACATTTTGAGGTAGGCACCCCCGATTCCCCCGCCGATATAGGGGGTAAAGCCGTACCAGGTCCCGAAATCGACGTAGGCGTTGCCCAACACCGTGAAGTCCTCGATGTCCGCGGTAACCGAGGTCCCCCCGCTACCCGTGCCGGAAAATTTGTGAGCCCAGCCGTAGTCGGCGGTCACATCGAGGCGGAACCATTCGTATTTCCAGCCTGCGCCGACTCCCAGCACCAAAGGATTGTGAATTGATTCATCGGAATAGACGGTGGTCGGGTCGCTTGCGCCTTGCACCTGCTCGAAGCGGTAAGCGAGGTCGCCGCGCATATACCAGCCGGAGATGAATTCCTGGATTTGCGGCACCGGCTCGGATGAGGGAAACGGAAGGGGCAACGCGGGATAGCCGGGCATGTCGGCCGCGCGTGCCGTCGCCCCCGGCAGCACCACGACTGCCACACCGATCATCAACAACCCGAACCGACCCATGACCGCCGTTCCTTTGCCGCTTGTCCGCGACGGGTCCCCGAAGGGGATTCACCGCCGCTTAACCGTGATTCTTAAGCCTCACCTCGTGTTGCGGTAACCGGTCGCACTAGCCCCGGCTCTGCAGCGGCGGGTAGACCGGCGGCGGCGCATAGACGGGTGGCGGCGGCGTGTAAACGTAGCGCGGCGGTGGCACGTCGAAGTCGCAGCAGTTCCAGCGCAACGTGAGCATGAAGTCGTGCGAGTAGAGATCGTCGAACTTGTACGAATCAGCGAAGCAGCCGCCGATGCAATCGACGGTATCGGTGATCGAGCCATAGTCGAGATAGCGGTAGGTCAGTTCGACCTTGAAGTTCTTGCTGACGTTGTAGGCGACGCCGGCATACAGGGCCCAGGCAAAATTCCAGTCGCCCGGATTGCGACCGTAACCCCGCCCGCTCAACGTCTGATTCCTGTCGGTGAAGTCGGCCAGAATATTGTACGACCCGCCGACGCCGACGCCGACGAAGGGCGTCAGGCAGTACCACGTGCCGAGATCGACATAGGCATTGGCGAGGAAAAGCCAGGATTTCAGGTTGCCTTCGTAAATGTCGCCAAAGGTCCCGCCACCGAACGTATAGGTGCCATAGGCGTACACGCGCGACTTGGCGCGATATTCTGCGGTCACATCGAATCGCAGCCAGTGATTGAATTCGTAGCCGATGCCGAGGCCGATGAAGTACGCGTCGCTGTAGGACGTCGCTTCGAAGGCGAAGTTGTTATTGTTGGCAGGGTTCATGATGTACTCGGCATCCGACCCACCGGCCATGCCAACGCCGACGTGGCCGCGCAGATACCAGTCGCAGCATTCCTGCGGCGGCGGCACGATGATTGGAGGCGGAGGCGGCGGCTGCGGATAGTCGGCAGCCTGAGCTGCCGTCGCCGTCAGCACGGCGGCCGACGTCAAGATCGAGAAAGTGAGACGCTTACCCACCATCGATTCGTCCCTTGCAAAACAGCCGCTCGGCGCCGCGGCTTGAGGGACGATGGCAGCAATTCGTTAAGTGGCCCTTAACCCTGTTTTTTAACCATGCTTCTTAATACCTGTGGCCCATCGGCGCACCTGCGCGGACAGCGCGTCACCGCCTCCGCACCGAGGCACGACAGAATCAGCGCATTAAGAAACCGTTCACGATTGCAGCACGGTCGCGTCGCCCGCACGGTGCGAGGCTACCGCCACTCGCCCCGGGGCCGGCGTCAGGCGGCGACTTCGGTCAGCGCATCGACGACGTCGTCGACCGCCGCCTCGACGAGGATCTTGTCGTCGCCCTCGCCCATCACGCGAATCACCGGCTCGGTGCCGGACGGACGCACGATCAGCCGTCCGCCGCTGCCAAGCTTCTTTTCGGCGCTGGCGATGGCGGATACCACCGTCGCGTCCTGCAGCGGCGCGCCGTTCTTGAAGTGCACGTTCTTCATCACCTGCGGGAGCGCCTCGA
>CAZUDR010000573.1:0-2273 GCA_964618715.1 uncultured Undibacter sp.
TCTATGCGCGCTGGCGGATTACGGATCCCCTCCAATACTTTCTGCGGCTGCGCGACGAACGCAGTGCCCAGTCCCGCCTCGACGATATTCTGGGCAGCGAGACCCGCAACGCGGTCGCCAAGCATGAGTTAATCGAAATTATCCGCACCACCAAAGACCGCGTTCCGTTACGCGACGCTCTCCTGACCGCCGCGGAACGCGAGCAGGATATCGGGTCGCTGGTGCCGATCCAGAAGGGACGCAGACTGGTCGAGCAGGAGATATTTGCCGAGGCTGCCGCAAAGATTCGGGTGTTTGGAATCGAATTGCTCGATATCCGGTTTAAGCGGATCAACTACAATGAAAGCGTGCGCCCGAAAATCTACGATCGGATGATCAGCGAACGGCGGCAGATCGCGGAACGGTTCCTGTCGGAAGGTAACGGCGAGGCCGCCAGAATTCGCGGCAACCGTGTGCGCGACCTGAACAAGATCCAGTCCGAAGCCTACCGTCAGGTTGAGGAGATCCGCGGCGTGGCAGACGCAAAGGCCACGGAGATTTACGCCAAGGCTTACAACCAGAGCCCTGAGGGGGCGGCCTTCTATGAATTCACCCGGACGATGCAGGCGTACAAGTCCATCATCGCCGAAAACACGACCCTTGTCCTCTCCACGGACAGTGATCTCTTCAGGTTCCTGAAGCGGATAACTCCGAAGGGCGACATCGTTCCGGCCCAACGCGCCGTCGACAACCAATGACAAGGCGCCAACCATTGTGTGTGCCGAAAACCGTATCCGTGTTGATGAGGTGAGGACAATATCCACGATCGAGGTGCGGGTTGAACGGCTATCCCTGTCGCAAATCAAATCCTGACGTATTGGTGGTGCAATCCGCCCAGAATTGCCACAGGCAATGTGTGACCGATTGGCTCGGCGGTGCGCGAGACTGGCGCGCCCGTGTTCAATGACAGGTGTGCGCTGGTACGGTTGTAATAATCGGCATAGGTTCGAAGTAGATGACTAAGATGTTGCTCGCTGAACACTAGGACATGGTCAAGGCATTCTCGTCGGATCGAGCCGATCAGCCTCTCGCAATAGCCGTTCTGTCATGGCGACCGCGGTGCTGTCGGACAATCCCGAATGCCCATCACCCGAAGACGCCGGGTGAAGACATCGCCGTATGCGCTATCCCCGATCGCGCACGAGATAGCATGGCCCCTCTTCCCATCGGTATGCCTCCGTCAATTGCCGACTTATCCATTCCGCGCTAGGATGTGCAATCACTGAAAGACATATGATTTTCGCGGCGGCCGTGCTTTAGTAACAGCAATCCATACAGCAGCTGAAACGAGATTGTCGGGACCACAAACAGGTCCATCGATGCAATCCCGTCGGCATGGTTGCGGAGAAACGCCTTCCATGCTTGCGACGGCGGTCTCCGATTCCTCGCCATCTATTTGACGACCGTCGTCTGACCGATATCGATGCCCAGCTTGAGCAGCTCGCCGTGGATCCGTGGTGTACCCCAGAGCGGGTTGGCATGGCTGATATCGCGGATCAATTGCCTGATGTCTGCCGACAGCTTCGGACGGCCACCAAGCGATATTGACTTCCATCGCCAGTACAGGCGAAAACCCTGCCGGTGCCAACGGATTACTGATTCTGGCTTGACGATTGCCAAGGTGCTTAGCACGTTCGGCGCCATGCCGTACAAGCCGGCAAATTCCAGCCGATCGAAATTGTTGAATGTCGGCCTTTTTGGCGATTTGCATCGCAGGATATTCAGTTGATGGCGAAGCACCAAGATCTCTGCTTCCAGATCACTTTGCAGAACTCGACCGTCGGGCGAATGATTCACACGATTCGCTGCCTTCGGCCAACTGGCAGCGTGGCCTGCAGCGCATAAAGGCAGTCGTCGAGTGGGAGCGGCGTATGCTTGCGGAAAGCGACAATCAGCGCTTCCTCCTCCCTGCCAAGAACCGTCGAGCGAGGTTCCTTCGGTCCCATGCGGGCGCCGCAGACCGAACTGCGCCGACGCCATTTGGCGACGGTCTTCGGATTGATGCCGTAGCGTGCCGAGAGCTCCCTCAGGCTCGCTTGACTATTCTGTATTGCTCGACGGACCGCCTCCGTCGTTCTGGCGCTGCCGTGTACCTGCCCCATAGCTCGTCCCTCCGGAGATCGTGATGCAATCCACCACGATTCCCCGGGACCAGACACCTAGGTCTCCGACAGGGACAGGGGAAGAACTCACGCGGTCTTCTTTCTGGAGGTCAACCATATCAGCATCAGAAA
>CAZUDR010000574.1:0-2272 GCA_964618715.1 uncultured Undibacter sp.
CGGCGGCAAGGTGCCGGACCGGGTGTTCTGCTATGTCGGCGGCGGCTGGTATGCGCCGGGCCAGACCTTTGCCGACGTGCAGGACGAGATGAAGCGGCATCTCGACGCCGGCTACACCATGGTGAAGGCGAAGGTGGGCGGACTGCCGCTCGCCGAAGACTGCCGGCGGCTGGAGGCGATCAGGGCAGTGCTCGGCAATTCGCAGCTCGCGGTCGACGCCAACTGCAAGTTCGGCCGCGACGACGCGCTCGCCTATGCCAGGGCGCTGGGGCCGTTCGGGCTGCGCTGGTTCGAGGAACCGTGCCATCCGCTCGACTACGCGCTGATGGCGGAACTGGCCGGTGTCTACGCAGCGCCGCTCGCCACCGGCGAGAACCTCTATTCGACGCAGGACGTGGAGAATCTGGTGCGCTTCGGCGGCTGGCGCCGCGACCGCGATTTCATCCAGACCGACATCCCGCAGTCCTACGGCATCGTGCAGTTCACGCGCACGCTCGAGATGCTGGCGCGCCACGGCTGGTCGCGCACGTCATTGTTCCCGCACGGCGGCAACCAGATGACGCTGGCCATCGTCGCCGGGCTCGGCCTCGGCGGCGCCGAGAGCTATCCCGGCGTGTTCGGCGACTTCGGCGGCTATGCCGACGATGCGCGCGTGGAGGACGGCTACCTCACCCTGTCCGACCGTCCCGGCATCGGTTTCGAGGGGCACAGCCGGCTTTACCGGATCATGAAGGAGCTGGCGGGGATTTGAAGTACGTCGCAGTCGACCGTCTGCGCGGGCTTGACCCGCGCATCCCGCTTGGGGACGCTTCGTGCCTGTCCAAGCGGGACGGCCGGGACAAGCCCGGCCATGACGAAAGCGTCAGAACGGCTCGTAGTCCTTGAGCGCGGGGATCACCTTTTCGCCGAACAGGCGGATGGAACGCATGAGGTCGTCCGCCGGCAGGTCGGAGAAGTTGAACTCGCCCATGAACACGTTGAACAGGCCACCCTTCGCATGCTCCCGGATCTGGCGCGTTACGGTCTCCGGCGAGCCGATGAACACGAGCTCGTTTTTCATCAGATAGTCCGGATCGAACAGGTTCTGCATGATCTCGGAGGCGCCCGGCTCACCGCGGCCGATGAACATTTTGGCAAAGGCCTGCACACGGCTCTCGAACGTGTCGCCGGGCCTGGGCCGCGCAAGAAACCCCTCGTAGGCGCGCGAGGCGCGCCTGAGCGCAACGGCACGCGCCTTCTCATCGGTCTCGTCGACATAGACGACGGTGCAGTAGGCGATGTTCGGCTTGCGCGGCCAGCCGGCCTTCTTCCAGTTGTCGAGGAACACGCGATAGCGCGGCGCCGCATCGGCGCGCGGATAGACGAGAAAGTAGCCGGGATTGATGCCATTGGCCGCGCAGAATTCGAGCGTCTGCGGGTCACGGCTCATCATCCACAGCGGCGGATGCGGTTTCTGCATCGGCTGCACCGAGATTTCCGCCGAGTCCGTATGGTGATTTTCGCCGTGAAACGAAAACGGCTGCTTGTCGCCGAAGGCCGCGCGCAGGTAATCGACGAACTCGATGGTCGGTGACTTGCGGAAACTGTAGTCGAAACCGAACGGCTTGAAATAGTCGGCGCTGATTCCGGGCACCAGGCCGAGTTCCATGCGCCCGCCCAGCATCTGGTCGACGATGGCGATCTCCTCCACCAGCCGCAGCGGATGATATAGCGGCACAATGTAGCCCATGGGCCCGATGCGCATGCGCCGGGTGCGGGCGCCGGCGCCGACCGTGTAGAGGCTGGGCGACGACATCCAGCTTTCATCGGGACGGAAATGGTGCTCGACGCAGAAGGAGTAGTCGAAACCGAGGTCGTCGCAGAGTTCGAGCTCGCGCCACAATTCCTCGTAGCGCTGGTGCGGGGTCATGCCCGGCTTGTTCCAGATGTGCGAGAAATGGGCGAATTTCATTGGCCCCGCATCCCCTCCCCCGAACCTGTGCCGGCTGACACCCGGCGCTCCCTGTTGCGCACCGCTTACCGAAAGCCGCACGGTAAACCAAGCGTGGGCAGCCCGGGTGTCGGTGGGCCCGACCCCTCCAGCCGGCGGCGGAAGCCCAAATGGGGCCGGATGAGCCGGTTCCGTCCCTGAGACGCCGTGACGCTGCGACGAACCGAGAATTGCGGCGTTATAAGGTGGACAAGGCGATCCGCCTCTATCGGCATCTGTTCGCTTGCAATAATCTTGCGCCAAGCGGGGCGGAAAGCCTGCAATGCGTTGCAACAGGTGGCG
>CAZUDR010000575.1:0-2271 GCA_964618715.1 uncultured Undibacter sp.
GCGATAGGTGGGATTGGGCTTGCCGTCGGGACCGGTCTCGTGCGCGCGAATGGACGTGAGCGAGCCGTCGAAGGTGCCGACCGCCGCGGTGACCAGCGGCTTCTTCGCGAAGAAGCAGGCGTCGGAGACGAGGTAGCGCGTGGCGAAATTGTCCGAGCCGTCGGCGACCAGATCGTAGTGCGAGATGAGGTCGAGCGCATTGCCGGCATCGATGCGTGTCATGTGCGTCTCGACGCTGACATGCGGATTGAGTCGTCCGATCACGTCTTCCGCGCCATCGACCTTGCGTCTGCCAACATCGTCGGTGCCGAAGATCACCTGCCGCTGCAGATTCGACAGTGACACCTCGTCATCATCCACCACACCGAGCGCACCGACGCCGGCGGCGGCGAGGTAAAGCAGAACCGGCGCGCCCAGGCCGCCGGCGCCGATCACCAGCACCCGGGCGGCCTTGAGTTTGGCCTGTCCGGGGCCGCCGACCTCGCGCAGCACGATATGGCGCGCGTAGCGCTCGAGTTCCCTGGGTTCCAGCATCAGGGTTAACCCTATGGCGCTGCAAGCCTTTGGGCCAGCGGCTTGTTTTGGGCCGGAAATGCACAGGCAGGGGGCGCGGCCGGTGCCCGCCTTGCGTCGTGTATCCGATTGGCTAATGTGGCGCGCAAATTCACCGATGGCGCGGCGTTAAATCATGCGTTGGAGCCTGTTTGTGCCGATGCTTGTGCTGCTCGTCGGCGCCGATCCGGCGCCGGCGCAGGAGGGCATGCGTGCCGGCAATCCCGGCCCGGTCGTGTCGGAAAAGAAGAAGAACATCACCATTCGCCGCCGCACTGCGCCACGCCGCGCCACGCCACGGAAAGAGACACCGAAGCCGGTTGTTACCAGGACGGCCAAGGCCGCTCCGACCAGGGTTGACGTCCCGCTCCCGCCTGCCGCGCCGTCGGAAGCCAAGGTGCCTCCACCCGAGCCGCAACCCGGCGATGTCGCCGGCATCCCGGCGGAACAGAAGCTGAAGATTCAGTCCGCGCTGTTGTGGGCCGGCGACTTCCCCGACGCGCCCGGCGGCGAGGAGCCGCTGGTCACTGCAGTCAAGAATTTCCAGAAGCGCAACAAGGAAAAGATCACCGGCGTCCTCACCGACGAACAGCGCGCCGATCTTGTCGATGCCGCCAACCGCTACCAGACCGAATTTGGCTGGAGTGTCGTCGTCGATCCGGCAACGGGCATCCGCATGGGCCTGCCGACCAAGCTGGTGCCGAATGCGCGCGATGCCGCGCGCGGCACGCGCTGGTCGTCGGCGCATGACGAGGTCAGCATCGAGACATTCCGCATCAGGGATCCCGACCTCAAGCTTGCCGATCTCTATGAGCAGGAGAAGAAGCACCCGTCGACGCGCAAACCCTCGCGCACCGTGCTGCGCGACGACGGTTTTTTCATCGCCGGCATGCAGAACCTGAAATATTTCACCGTGCGCGCGCACAGGCGTGACGGCGAAGTGCGCGGGTTCACCATGCTGTACGACCAGGCCTGGGCCGGCATCGTCGCGCCGGTGATGGTGGCACTGGCGAGTGCCTACTCGCCGTTTCCGGAGCGTGCCGCACCATTCGCCGCCCTGGCCCGACCGGTGGAATACGGGACCGGGCTTGTCGTCAGTCCGCAGGGTCACATCGTCACCACCAGCAAGGTGGCTGACGGCTGCCAGGTGCTGGTCGCGGCCGGCATCGGCAATGTCGAGCATCTGGCGGAGGACCAGGACAGCGGTCTGACCCTGCTGCGCGTCTACGGCCAGAGCAAGCTGGCGGCGCTGGCGTTCAGGCCCGACACGACAACTGCCTCCGCAGATCCGGATACGACCGGCACGACGCCAACCGATCTGACGCTGCTCGGCATTCCCGATCCGAGAGAGCAGCGGGGCGCCGACGAGCCGAGCGAGATCGAGGCGCAGCTGATCGGGGATTCGGAAATCCGGCTGCGCCAGCCGGTTCCGGTGGCCGGCCTGTCCGGTGCCGCGGCGCTGGATGCGCAGAACCGGTTCGTGGGGATCATGGAGACGCGCAGTTTCGTCGTTGCCAGCGCCGAGCCGACGGCACCGCCGGTGCATCTGGTGGATGCCGCAACCATCCGCGCTTTCCTTGCCGCGCACCGCGTGACTCCGGCCACGCAAAGCGGAGACCCGCGCAAGGCCGTGGTCCGGATGATCTGCGTCAGGAAGTAGCCGCCAGCGGGCTACCTGTTTTTCCAGTCGGGTTTGCGCTTCTCGACGAACGCCTTCAT
>CAZUDR010000576.1:0-608 GCA_964618715.1 uncultured Undibacter sp.
CGAGGAACTGCGCGGCGCCGTCGACCTGCTTCACCGCGAGGGCGGCGTGGAGAAGCACGACCGCGACATGTTCGGCGGCGTGCTCGATCTGCGCGAGCTCGATATCTCCGACGTGATGATCCATCGCACCAACATGATCACCATGAAGGTGGACGATCCTCCCGAGGAGATCGTCAACGCGGTGATCGCCTCGCCGGTGACGCGCATTCCGTTCTGGCGTGAAAATCCCGAGAACATCGTCGGCGTTCTGCACGTGAAGGATCTGCTGCGCGCGCTGCATGCGGTGGACGGCGATGCCCGCAAGATCGACGTCCGGTCACTGCTGACAGCGCCATGGTTCGTGCCGGATACGAGGCCGGTTTCCGAACAGCTCAAGGCGTTCCGCCGCCGCAAGACCCCGTTCGCGCTGGTCGTCGACGAATACGGGGAGGTCGAAGGGCTGGTCACGCTCGAGGACATTCTGGAGGAGATCGTCGGCGACATTACCGACGAGCACGATGTTGCCATGCCGGGCGTCCGGCGGCAGCCTGACGGTTCGGTGATCGTCGAAGGCGCGGTGTCAATCCGCGATCTCAACCGGGTCATGGACTGGAATTTGCCGGATGAGG
>CAZUDR010000576.1:618-2266 GCA_964618715.1 uncultured Undibacter sp.
CGGCCTGGTCATCCACGAGGCGCGATCGATCCCGGAAGTGGGCCAGACCTTCACCTTCTACGGCTTCCGCTTCCGCGTGCTGCGTCGCGCGCGCAACCGCATCACGTCGCTGCGCATCCAGCCGCTGCCGCGAACGAGCGCCGCCGAGTAAATACCGCGGCGATGCCGCCGTCAGCGGAACCGCGGCGTTCCTGCTGAACGTGCCGGAGGACCGGCTGTCGCTGTTCAGCGGACCGCTGGCGGCGGTGCTGCTGTGGCGCGCACGCGGCGGCGCATCCGTCTAGACGCCGCCCTCGCCGGGCGCAGCGGCATGAATGGCGAGGGCGTGCACGCCTCCGGCCAGTTCGCCGGCAAGCGTCTGGTTGATCAAACGGTGACGCTGGAGCCGGGTCATACCCTTGAACAATTCCGATACTATATAGACCCTGAAATGGGTCTGGCCGCCCGGCCGGTGTCCGGCATGGCCTTCGTGCTGGTGGGATTCGTCCACCACCTTGAGGCTCTGCGGGGCGAAAGCCTCGGTCAACTTCTGTGCGATACGATCCTCGGTTCGCATGACGCCCGCTTAGATAACGGCAGGGCGGGGGTCAATGCCGTGATTTTTGCGGAATCGGGTACCCGGAACGTAGTCAAGTCTTGAACGCGCGATCCGCAGAAGCGCATAATGTTCGGCCATGAAATTCGACTCGCCCTTTTTTGATCGTATCCGGGTCAAGCCGGACAAGGATCGCCGGCGCAGGACCGGCGGTCCGACCTGCGAATGGGCCGGCTGCAAGGAGACGGCGACCCATCGCGCGCCGAAGGGCCGCGGCCGTGAAAAGGACTACTGGCGCTACTGCCTCAATCACGTGCGCGAATACAATCAGTCGTACAACTTCTTCGCCGGCATGACCGACGATGACGTGATCGCCTATCAGAAAGACGCCCTCACCGGCCACCGTCCGACCTGGAAGATGGGAACCGGCATGGGAGCGCAGACCGGTCTCCACGGCCTCGCAGACCGGGTCGATCCGTTCGAGCTGTTTGGCGACGATGCGCGCCAGCGAGAGCAAAAGCGCGCGGAATCCCGCGTGATCCACAACGCCGCCCGCAAGGCGTTCGACACGCTTGGGCTGGAAACCACCGCAACCGCCCTCGAGGTCAAGACGCGCTTCAAGGAACTGGTGAAGCGGCACCATCCGGATGCCAACGGTGGCGACCGTTCCACCGAGGACCGGCTGGTCGAGATCATCCAGTCGTACAACTATCTGAAATCCGTAGGCTTCGGCTGACGCGCGCGGGACCGGCCAGCGCAACCCAGCCCTGCCTTCCGCGCACGCCTGTCCGTCCCTATCTTATTGGAATATTTGACGACACCCGCCGATGGGGCCGGGTTTTTCGGACCGTATCCGTCTGCTAAGTTGCGCCGCCATCAGCCGGACCGGGATGAATCGGACCGTATCAGGCTTCGGGACGTCCGAAAGCCATGGAGGATCAATGACCGCAGCAGCAGAAGTGGCCGGCATGCCCGACATGAAGGTGTCGATCCGGCAGGTATTCGGCATCGACAGTGACATGGAAGTGCCGGCTTACTCGAAGGCCGACGAGCATGTGCCTGAACTCGATCACGACTACCGGTTCGACCGCCCGACGACCCTCGCAATTCTGG
>CAZUDR010000577.1:0-2260 GCA_964618715.1 uncultured Undibacter sp.
AATCGCGCGAGGTCGACGTCAACGTGCATCCGGCCAAGACCGAGGTGCGCTTCCGCGACGCGGGACTTGTGCACGGGCTGATCGTGCGCGCGCTGAAAGAGGCGCTGGCGCGCGAGGGGCAGCGTGCGGCGACGACGGGCGGCGGCGCCACCATCGCCGCGTTCCGGCCGGCCGCCGCTGTGCCGCGCGGGGGTTATGACTGGCGGCAGTCGCCGGCGCGTCCGCCCGGCGTTGCGGCCGTGCGCGGCGCCGCCGCTCTCGATCTCACCGAGGCGGTGCAGGCTGCTTTCGACACCGGTGCGCCGGCGGCCGATGCGCGTGTGCAGACCGCGGAGCAGGCCGCCGAAGCGATCGACCATCCGCTCGGCGCCGCGCGCGCGCAATTGCACGAGACCTATATCGTGGCGCAGACCCGCGACGGGCTCGTCATCGTCGACCAGCACGCCGCCCACGAGCGCATCGTCTACGAACGCATGAAGGCGGCGCTGCAAGCCGCCGGCGTGGCGCGGCAGATCCTGCTCATCCCCGAGGTGGTCGAACTGGACGAGGCCGACGCCGCGCGTCTTGTCGCGCGCGCCGGCGACCTCGCGCGCTTCGGTCTGGCGATCGAGTCCTTCGGCCCCGGCGCGGTAGCGGTGCGCGAGACGCCGTCCCTGCTGGGAGACGTCGATGTCCGGAACCTCGTGCGCGACCTGGCCGAGCACCTGGCGGAATGGGACGACGATCTGCCGCTCGAGCGACGTCTCATGCATGTCGCCGCCACCATGGCCTGCCACGGCTCGGTGCGCGCGGGCCGAAGGCTGAAGCCCGAGGAAATGAACGCGCTGCTGCGCGAGATGGAGGCGACGCCCAATTCCGGCCAGTGCAATCATGGCCGGCCGACATACGTGGAGCTGAAGCTCGGGGATATCGAACGCCTGTTCGGGCGGAAGTAATCCCGATCTGTCGTCCCCGCGAAGGCGGGGACCCATAACCACAATCGCTGATCGTGAGCCTCGAAGTCGGAGGCTATGGGTCCCGGGCCTCCCTCGCTGCGCCCGGTCGCACGGGACGACGATCAAGTGTGTCGCAAAATTACCAGCTGCGTATCGTCATAGTTGCGCCGTTCCAGTTCCTCAAATCCGTCCGGCGCCGCGAAGCCCGCGTCCGCCGCTTCCTCCACCACCACCAATGCCTCCGGCTGCAGCCAGTCACCTGCGTGCGCGGAGACGAGCGCCTTCTCCGCCAGCCCCTTGCCGTAGGGCGGATCGAGGAACACGAGCGAGAACGGCTCCAGCGGATGGCATGGCCCGAGCTTCGTGGCGTCGCGGCGGAAGATGCGGGTGACGCCGCCCAGTCCCAGCGTCTCGATATTGGCGCGCAGCAGCGCGCGCGCCTCCACGCCGTCGTCGACGAACAGCGCATAAGCGGCGCCGCGCGAGACCGCCTCGATGCCGAGCGCGCCGGTGCCGGCGAACAGGTCGAGGACGCGCGCGCCGCTCACCGGATCGCCGTAGCTGTGGACGAGAACGTTGAACAGCGCCTCGCGCAGCCGGTCGCCGGTCGGGCGGATGCCGGCCGATTTCGGCCCCGCCAGCGGCCGCGAACGCAGGCGTCCGCCGACCACCCTCATGACTTCGGCCGCGGATATTTCGGCCGCGGCCCGCCGCTGCGGTCGGGACGCCGGCGGCGGCGCGTCTTCTTCCTGTCATTCCGGGACGCGCGAGGCGCGGACCCGGAGTCCGGATCCGGTCTCCGCGTCGGCTTCCGGCTTCCGGGTTCGCGGCCTTTCGCCCGCGCCCCGGAATGACGGCGAGAGGGAGCATGCGTTTCATCCTCCAGCGGCCCTTCGAAGTCCGCCCTGGCCTGCGCGACGAGCTCCGGCCCGAGCGCGGCGCGCAACGCGTCCGTTTCCACTTCTTCCACCTTGCCGTCCCCGAGCGTGCCCAGGTCGAACGGCCCGTAGGAGACGCGGATCAGCCGGTTCACCTTCAGGCCCAGATGCTCCAGCACCTTGCGCACCTCGCGGTTCTTGCCTTCGCGGATGGCAAACGTCAGCCACACATTGGCACCCTGCTCGCGGTCGAGCGTGGCCTCGACCGGTCCGTAGCGCACGCCGGCGATGGTCAAACCTCCGCGCAGCCCGTCCAGCGCACCTTGCGTCACGCGACCCAGCGCGCGCACGCGATAGCGACGCAGCCAGCCGGTCGCCGGCAGCTCCAGCACGCGCGCCAGCCCGCCGTCATTGGTGAGCAGCAGCAGCCCCTCGGTGTTGATGTCG
>CAZUDR010000578.1:0-2259 GCA_964618715.1 uncultured Undibacter sp.
TCGCCGGCCGAGCGCATCAGGTTCTCTTTGCGCGTCATGGCCGCCTTGGCATAGGTCGGATAGGCGAAGTGACCGGGATCGTGGATACCGGCACGGTCCTGCTCCACCGTGATCTCGCGGTCGAGATCGGTGGCGATACGCTCGAACTCGGCGATCATCGCCTCGATCTGGGCGACCTTGCGCCGCTTCTCGTCGACCTGAAACTTCTTCAGGCGGATGAGGGTTTCGCGTGACTTCATCGACAAATTACTCCCCCGAAGCCCCGACATTGGCGCCCGCACACAACGAGCCGTCAGGCCTGCACGGACGTCCCGGACCGGTCAGCGGGATGAGACTGGGCCAATAACGTTAGTTTTCGGTTTCCGGCGTGCGATCCCGGGTGTGCTGGAATCGGGTTTGGTGGCGTCCGCCAATGGTTGACGGATGTTAACTATTCGGCAGCGGCGTCGGGTACGGCGGCGGCAGGCCCGACAATCTGGTCCAGCCGCTGATAGCCATCCGGCAGGGTGGTGGATTCATCCTTGTTCTGGGCCAGGTAGTCCTCCAGCGGCTTGTGCAAGGCGATGGCCTCGTCGACCTCGGCGCTGGATCCGGGACGATAGGCACCCAGCCGGATCAGTTCCTCCATGTCGGCATAGGTCGCCATCACCTGGCGCGCCCGGTTGATCGCCGGCAGAAAGGCCCGGTCGGCCGCACGGGGCATGGTGCGGGAGATGGATTTCAGCACATTGATGGCCGGATAGCGCCCGCGCTCGGCGATCCCCCGCTCCATCACGATATGGCCGTCGAGAATGCCGCGCACCGCGTCGGCCACGGGCTCGTTGTGGTCGTCGCCGTCGACCAGCACCGAGAAGATGCCGGTGATGGTGCCCTCGTCGGTGCCCGGCCCCGCCCGTTCCAGCAGCCGCGGCAGCTCGGTGAACACGGTCGGTGTATAGCCCTTGGCAGTAGGCGGCTCGCCGGCGGACAGGCCGATCTCGCGCTGGGCCATGGCGAAGCGGGTGACCGAGTCCATCAGCACCAGCACGTCCTTGTGCAGGTCGCGGAAGAACTCGGCGATGGCGAGCGTGAGATAGGCCGCCTGCCGGCGCATCAGCGCCGGCTCGTCCGAGGTCGACACCACCACCACCGAACGGGCGAGGCCCGCCGGGCCAAGGTCGTCCTGCAGGAACTCCTGGACTTCGCGGCCCCGCTCCCCGACCAGCCCGATGACCGACACGTCGGCAGCGACGTTCCGCGCCAGCATTGACAGGAGCACCGACTTGCCGACGCCGGAGCCGGAGAAGATGCCCATCCGCTGGCCCCGACAGCAGGTGACGAACGTATTGAGCGCGCGCACCCCCAGATCGAGCGGCTCGCCGACCCGGCGCCGTGCGTGGGCGGGCGGCGGCGGCGCGCGGAACGAATATGGCGCCGGCCCCAGCGGCAGCGGCCCGCGGCCGTCGATCGGCTCGCCCATGGCGTTGAGCACGCGGCCGAGCCAGGCCTGCGCCGGGCGCACGCTGCCGGCGGCGGTCGACACCACTGCACGGTCGCCGCGGCGCACGCCGTCGAGCGCCGCAAATGGCATGGCCAGGGCATGGCCGTGCGCAAAACCGACCACCTCGCAGGGGATGCCGGCGCCCTGACCGGTCTCAATGTTCAGCCGTGCCCCCACCGACATGGCGTGGATCGGCCCGGCCACCTCCACCATCAGCCCGCGCACGGCGGCCACGCGGCCATAGATCTCCACCGCATCGATGTCGGCGATCTGCTCGGCCAGCGCTTTCATGGCAATGCGGCGTGTCCCGGCACGACAACGCGGTGAAATCCGCAGTAACACGCCGGTAGGCTTACCGACCCTGTTCCTTCTTTAACCCCGTGTTTACCCGCGTCGTTAATCATTGGGTCATCGTCCAGAAGGGACAGAGCGGCCTGACCAGATTCGCCCGGGCCGGGACGAGAAGGGGCGGATCCAAGGGAGACGGGGCTCAACCCGCCTCTGAACCCGGACTGAACCGGTACGTGGCTGAAAAACCACTCTGGGGCAAATGTTTACGCCGATTCGGCCGAAGTTGCCTACGGCGCGCTTGCTCTGGCGAATCAGGTTTTGTTAACCATGGCTGGATAGTGTCGAATCACTTTGTCCCACAGGCGTTTATTGAGACTCGCCGCCTCCCGCGGCGCTACCCAACGGCCCGGTTGCGGCGAGATAGGGGACTGGCATGCGCGTTCTATTGATCGAAGACGACAGCGCCACCGCTCAATCCATTGAGCTGA
>CAZUDR010000579.1:0-2258 GCA_964618715.1 uncultured Undibacter sp.
TGCGCCCGGTCAGCATCATGTCCATCATCCGCGCCACGCCAACAAGACGCGGCAGGCGGACCGAGCCGCCGCCGCCGACGTAAATGCCGCGGCTGCCCTCCGGCAGCGCGTAATAGGCCGAGCGCTCGGCCACGCGCACATGGGTGGCGGCCGCCAGTTCGAGCCCGCCGCCGACCACCGCACCATGCAGCACGGCGACCACCGGCACCTTTCCGAACTGGATCTTGTCGAAAGCCCGGTGCCAGAGCGAGGAATGGGCGATGCCTTCGCGCACGTCGCGCTCTTTCAGCTCGGACAGGTCGAGGCCGGCCGAGAACTTGTCGCCCTCGGCACAGAGCAGTACCGCACCGATGTCATCCGGCAGCGCGGTGAAGAAGTTGTCGAGGCCGATGACAGTGTCGTCGTCGAGCGCATTGCGTTTGTGCTCGCGCTTGAGCCGCACCACGGCAACATCCCCGTTGCGCTCGGCGGCGAGCGAGCCGGGAAGCGGGATGGAGGGAAAGTCGTTCGATCTGTCTTTCACGCGCGCTCCGCCCTCTTGCCTGTCTTGCCCCGCGGATGGGGGCCAGCCAGTAAACGCAAGCTTTCGGTGATTGCCAAGCCGGTGTTTGCCGGATCGTCCACCTTCGTGGACGATGACAACCGTAAATCATTCAACTTCGTAGACATCAAGCCGCACGGCCAGCGCTTCGCGCTGCCCCCGTGCCAGCGCCAGAATGCGGTTGAGCCAGTCGACCGCCGGGTCGGAGGTCTCGAACCGCATCACCGTGCGGAAATAATAGTGCGAAGGGTCGACATTCTCGCCGCGTGCCAGCCGCGCCAGCACGTCCGGCGGTCCGTGCCGCACGCCCTCGCTGTTGACCAGAATGCGGCCGCCGGCGGCGGTCTCGATCGTGTAGCGGGCCTGAATGTCGGCGGCACCGTCGGCGCGCACGATCTGCCAGTCGGCGCCGCCGGGCAGCACCCGTCCCTGCAGCTTCGGGCCGCGCACGGTTCCGCCGGTGATGCCGATAATGCGGCGTTCGCCGTAGGGCGTCGCGCCCAGATTCATGATCGGCTCGAGCTCCGCCGAGATCGTGAAGATCGGCTCGTTGCTGATGAGAGACGCCATCGGTTGGGGCTCCAACTTTGCCGTGCGCAGTGACCCATTAACGCCATTTGACCCTGCCGGAGTGCCGCCGTAAATACGGGTCCGAAACCGGGATTTATCGTGCATGGCGCGTATCACTTCACTTGCCGAGGCCGTAGGCGCAGCCGTCCGTGACGGGGATACCGTTGCGATCGAGGGGTTCACCCATCTCATCCCGCACGCCGCCGGCCACGAGATCATCCGCCAGCAGCGCAAGCATCTGACGCTGATCCGCATGACCCCGGATCTGGTCTACGACCAGCTCATCGGCATGGGCTGCGCCGACAGGCTCGTCTTCTCGTGGGGCGGCAATCCGGGTGTCGGCTCGCTGCACCGGTTCCGCGATGCGGTCGAGAACGGCTGGCCGAACAGGCTCGCCATCGAGGAGCATTCCCACGCCGCCATGGCCAACGCCTACGAGGCCGGGGCGGCGGGTCTGCCCTGCGCCGTCTTCCGCGGCTATATCGGCGGCGACCTGCCCAGGGTCAATCCGAACATCAAGTACATCACCTGCCCGTTCACCGGCGAGAAGCTGGCCGCCATTCCGGCGCACCGGCCGGACGTAGCGGTGATCCACGCCCAGCGCGCCGACAGGGCTGGCAACGTCATGATCGAGGGCGTGCTCGGCGTGCAGAAGGAAGCCGTACTCGCCGCGCAGCGCTCGGTGGTGACCGTCGAGGAAATCGTCGACGAACTGCCCGAGCAGCGCAGCCTCAATGCCTGCGTGCTGCCGTCCTGGACCGTCGGCTTCGTCGCGGAAGTTCCCGGCGGCGCCTTTCCGTCCTATGCGCAGGGCTACTATCCGCGCACCAACAGTTTCTACAAGCAGTGGGACGAGATCTCGCGCGATCGCGAGAGCTTCCAGAAGTGGATGAAGGACAACGTGCTCGACAAGGGACCCGAGGTCTTCGCCGAGCACGTGCGCAGGTTTCGCACCGCGGCCGAGTAGGGAACGATCGTCATGGCCGACTACAAGCCGAACGAAATGATGACCATCGCGGCGGCACGCGCGCTGAAGAACGACGACGTCTGCTTCGTCGGCATCGGCATGCCGTCGGCGGCGGCCAATCTCGCGCGCCTCACCCACGCGCCGGACATCACGTTGATCTACGAGTCCGGCACGCTGGCG
>CAZUDR010000580.1:0-2257 GCA_964618715.1 uncultured Undibacter sp.
CGGCAGGTACAGGGTGAACGCACTGCCGACGCCCGGAGAACTGCGCAGCGTCAGTTCGCCGCCGAGCAGGTTGGCGAGCTCGCGGCAGATCGCCAGACCGAGCCCGGTTCCGCCGTACTTGCGGCTCGTGCTGGAGTCGGCCTGCTGGAACGCCTCGAAGATGATTTTCTGCTTCTCCAGCGGGATTCCGATCCCGGTGTCGGTCACCTCGAACGCGACCACCATCTGCGCCTGGTTGAGGACATCGTGATGCGGATTCCAGCCGGTGCTCGCCGCGGATACCTTCAGGTTGACGCTGCCCTGTTCGGTGAACTTGAGCGAATTCGACATCAGGTTTTTCAGCACCTGCTGCAGCCGCTTCGAGTCGGTCACGATGGTGCGCCCGATCTTCGGATCGATGTCGACCTCGAATTCGAGCTGGCGCCGCTCTGCCTCGAGCCGGAACTGGCGCGATACCGCCTCGACCAGTCCGGGGAGTTCGATCTCCTCGGCATCCACGGTCACCGTGCCGGATTCGATCTTGGACAGGTCAAGGATGTCGGTGATCAGGTTGAGCAGGTCGGCGCCGGCGCTGTGGATGGTGCGTGCGAACTCGATCTGCTTGGCAACGAGGTTGCCGTCCGAATTCTCCGCGAGCTGCTGGCTCAGGATGAGCACGCTGTTCAGTGGCGTGCGCAACTCGTGCGACATGTTGGCGAGGAACTCGGATTTGTACTTTGAGGTCAGCGCCAGCTCGCTGGCCTGCTCCTCCAGTGCGCGCCGCGCCTGCTCGATCTCGTCGTTCTTGCGCTCCACCTCGACATTGCGTTCCGCCAGCTGCTGGGCCTTCTGCTCGAGCTGGTCGTTGGTCTGCTGGAGCTCGCGTTTCTGCGCCTGCAATTCGGCGGCGAGCTGCTGGGACTGCGTGAGCAGCCCCTCGGTCTGCATCGTCGCCTCGATGCTGTTGAGCACCGTGCCGAAGCTGTCGGTGAGCTGCTCCAGGAACGCGACCTGAAGGCTGTTGAAGGTCTTGAGCGATGCGAGTTCGATGACCGCCTTGAGCTGGTTCTCGAACAGGACCGGCAGGACGATGACGTTGCGCGGGATTGCCTTGAACGACGCCGAACCGACCGGGATCAGGTCGTTGTCCGGCTTGCTGATCAGCATCTGCCGCTTGTCCGCCGCGCATTGCCCGATCAGGCCTTCGCCGACCTGGATGGTCTGCGGGTGGCCGTTCTCGCCATCGTCGGCATAGGCGGCGACGAGTCGCAGGCAGGCGCTGTCGGAATTGTCCAGCCGATAAATAACACCCAGCTGGGCATTGACCAGCGGCGTCAGCTCCGTCAGCAGCAGCCGCCCCACGGTCGCGAGGTCGCGCTGCCCCTGCAGCATGGTCGTGAACTTGGCAAGGTTGGTCTTCAGCCAGTCCTGGTCAATGTTGCGCTCCGTGGTCAGGCGCAGATTGCCGATCATGGTGTTGATGTTGTCCTTGAGCTCGGCCACCTCGCCGCGGGCATCAACCTGAATCGAACGGGTGAGGTCGCCCTTGGTCACGGCGGTGGCGACCTCGGCAATGGCGCGCACCTGCGTCGTCAGGTTGGCCGCCAGCAGGTTGACGTTGCCGGTCAGGTCCTTCCACGTGCCGGCGGCTCCCGGCACGTGCGCCTGGCCGCCGAGACGGCCCTCGACGCCGACCTCGCGGGCGACGGTGGTCACCTGTTCGGCGAAGGTCGCAAGCGTCTCGATCATGTTGTTGATCGTTTCGGCGAGCGCCGCGACCTCGCCCTTGGACTGCATCACCAGCGTCTGCTTGAGGTCGCCGTTGGCGACGGCGGTCACCACCTTGACGATGCCGCGCACCTGCTCGGTGAGGTTGGTGGCCATGTTGTTGACGGTGTCGGTGAGGTCCTTCCACGTACCGGCGGCGCCGGGAACGCGCGCCTGGCCGCCGAGCTTGCCTTCGGTGCCGACCTCGCGGGCCACGCGCGTCACTTCGGACGCGAAGGCATTGAGCTGGTCGACCATCGTGTTGATGGTGTCCTTCAGCTCGAAGATCTCGCCTTTGACGTCGACGGTGATCTTGCGCGACAGGTCGCCGCGCGCCACCGCCGTGGTGACCTCGGCGATGTTGCGGACCTGGGTGGTGAGATTGGCCGCCAGCACGTTCACGGTATCGGTGAGATCCTTCCAGGTGCCGGCGACGCCGGGAACGTGCGCCTGGGCGCCCAGTTTACCTTCGGTGCCCACTTCGCGGGCGACGCGCGTCACTTCCGCCGCG
>CAZUDR010000581.1:0-2253 GCA_964618715.1 uncultured Undibacter sp.
CATTGCGCGGCACGAGCGGCGCCGACGGCACGTGGGTGTGCCCGTCACGCACGAAATAGTCGAAGAAGCTCTTGCGGATGTCGTTGACGCCACTCATCGATGGTTTTCGCCTTGTCCCCTTTGGCGCCGCCGGGCGGTCAAGCGAGCCGGGCGCTGGCGGAGGTGATGCGGACCGGGTCGGTAAATCCCCGTCCGGCTTGGTTTTTCACGGGTGTATTTAGCGACGGGGGGTGGCGGTGTCCATGCTCCCGCCGGTGCAGGCGATTTGCGGCTCGCCGGCAAGCAGCCGGCACCACGGTGCCGGCAACGCAATCCTTGACCGTACCGGAGCGCGACGCCTAGCCCCACGGCCCGCGCGCGGCACCCGATGGTCGCTGCGACACCGGACGTCCCCAGGGGCCTTCGACGGGCGTGCTCGCCGAGCCGGCACGCCGGCCCATCGAGGCCGCCAAACCTTCGAGCGCGGCGATCCGGTTCTCGGTCGCCGGGTGGGTCGAGAACAGGTTGTCCATGCGGGCGCCGGACAGCGGATTGACGATGAAAAGATGTGCGGTCGCCGGGTTGCGCTCGGCCTCGTCATTGGGAACGGCGTGCGCCAGCTGCGAGATCTTCGCCAGCGCCGAGGCAAGCGCGAGCGGCTGCCCGCTGATTCGGGCGCCGAGATCGTCGGCAGCGTACTCGCGCGTGCGGCTGATCGCCATCTGCACCAGCATGGCGGCAAGCGGCGCGAGGATGACCATGGCCAGCGTGCCGATGATGCCCATGCCGCCATTGTCGCGGCCGTGACCGCCGCCGAAGAACAGGGCGAAGTTGGCCAGCATGGATATGGCACCGGCAATGGTCGCGGTGATGGTCATGATCAGGGTGTCGCGGTTGCCGATATGGGCGAGTTCGTGCGAGATCACGCCCGCGATCTCGTCGCGGTCGAGCGACCGCAGCAGCCCGCTGGTCACCGCCACCGCGGCATTCTGCGGATTGCGGCCGGTAGCAAAGGCGTTCGGCTGCGGATTGTCCATGATGTAGACGCGCGGCATCGGCAGGCCGGCATTGCCGGCAAGCTCGGCCACCATCCGGTGCAGGTCGGGTGCAGCGGCGGCGTCGACCTCGTGCGCGCCGTACATCGACAGGACCATGCGGTCCGAATTCCAGTAGGCAAACAGGTTCATGCCGCCGGCAAAGAGCAGCGCGATCAGTGCGCCGCCCGACCCGCCGATCAGGTATCCAACGCCCATGAACAGGCCGGTGAGGCCTGCGAGCAGAAGCGCCGTCCGGAAGTAACCCATTGTCTCTCGTCCACACATGCACACCGTGGCGGGCGACATGCCTGCCATCATGGCCGGAAAGATGTTGGGAGGGCCGGGGCCGGACGCAAGATGGCTGCGACCTCGTGGCTGCGCTATGCGACAGCCCGCGCCGCGCCGGAGCGCGGCCGCTGGAGCGGGTGGCCGAACGGCTTCGCCCCCGTCCTCGGTGGCGGCCGCTTTACGCAGCCGGGTGCCGACGGGGGCGATACGCGCGACCGGAGATGAATTGGTCCCGGCAAAACGCGGCCCGCCGGGTGGGGTACGCCGTTACGAACGCCTACGCCTACTGTGACTTCCTTTCGCCTTCGACCGTTCCGCCCTCGCCCGCCGGCCCGGCCCTGCGGACTTTGCGGACTTTGCGGACCTGGCGGACGCCTTGGCACGAGGGCCGCCGGAACTCGTGCCGGCGGCGCCGCGCTTCGACGATTCCGCGCGGTTGTCGCCGGCGGCCTCACCCTGCGGCACGGCTGCAGGTGGTGCCTCGCATTGCTTCGATTCTGCTGCTTCCGTTGTCTCCCTGACCGGCGGCGGCGTCACGCAACCGGCCGCCGGCGGGCTGTCCCCTTCGGGACGGCCGTCATCCTTTCAAGCCTCGGCGGCCGCGTCGTCCTCGTCGTCGTCCTTTTCCATCTCGCCCTGCAGGATCGCTTCCGCGATCAGCCCGGCGTTCTGGCGCACCTGCGCCTCGATCCTGTTGGCGACGTCCGGGTTGGCCTTGAGGAACTGCTTGGCGTTTTCGCGGCCCTGGCCGATGCGCTGGCTGTCATAGGAGAACCAGGCGCCCGACTTCTCCACCACGCCGGCCTTGACGCCGAGGTCGATCAGTTCGCCCATCTTGGACACGCCCTCGCCGTACATGATGTCAAACTCGACCTGCTTGAACGGCGGCGCCAGCTTGTTCTTGACCACCTTGACGCGGGTCTGGTTGCCGACCACCTCGTCGCGCTCC
>CAZUDR010000582.1:0-2250 GCA_964618715.1 uncultured Undibacter sp.
ACCTGGGCCAGCAGGGTGGTCGGCACCTGCACAAAGTCGAGCCCGCGACGCACACAGGCGGCGGCAAAGCCCGCCAGGTCACCCACCACGCCGCCGCCGAGCGCCACAACCAGGTCGCGCCGCTCGATGCGCGCGGCGATGATCGCCTCGCAGACGGTTTCGAAGGTGGCGTAGCTCTTGGCGCCCTCGCCTTCCGGCACCACGATATGCGCCGCCTCGACGCCGGCGGACCTGAGCGCGGCCTCGACCGCGGGGAGATGATGCCGCGCCACCGTCTCGTCGGTGACGATCGCTGTCCGGGCGCCCGGGCGCAGCGCCCTGACCCGGTCGCCGATCTGTCCGGTCAGCCCCCGGCCGATGACAATCTGGTAGGCGCGGGCGCCGAGCGCGACGTCGACCGCGACCGGTTCACCCCGGCGCAACGGCGCGGTCATGACCGTTCTCCGGCCGCGGCGACGACACCGAGACGGTCGGCAACGGCGGCAAAAATCTCGTCAACAACAATGTCATGCGGCTCGTCGCGCGACTGCACGATGATGTCGGATTGCGCATAGACCGGTTCGCGCAGCGGCAGCAGCTCCCTGATCCTTTCCGCCAGCGGCCGGTCGTTGCGACGTCTTGTGCGCTTCATCAGCACATCGATGTCGGCTTTCAGCCAGACGGAAACGCCCTTGATGCGGATGAGGTCGCGGGTCTGCTGGTTCATCACGGCACCGCCGCCTGTGGCCAGCACCTGCGGTCCGTTCTCCAGCAAACGCGCGATCACCCGCGCTTCACCGGCACGGAAATACGGCTCGCCGTGCCTGGCGAAGATCTCCGGAATGGTCATGCCGGCGGCGTTCTCGATCTCCATGTCTGCATCGACGAACGGAACGCCAAGCCGGCCGGCCAGACGGCGGCCAACCGAGGATTTGCCGGCACCCATCATGCCGACGAGCACGATGGAGCGACGGCCGAGCGCGCGCGTGATCGCCGTTTCGGACCCGTTCCCGGTGCTTTTCTGGACGGCCATGTTAACCATGTTAGGGGTTCCAGCCGACCCCACGGTTTCATATACCAGCAATCGAGACAACCGCGAGGGCGGCCAGGAACGGTCGAGTCGGCGGCGTTGTCCACGCGGGGCAAACAGCCACAAGTCGCGTGTTCACGCGCAGCATCGCACGAGGACCTTGGCGAGACGAAGCATGCCGACACTGTTCAGATTCCTGGTCATCCTCTGCCTGATCGGCGGGCTCGGCTACGTCGCGGTGTTCTCGCTCGCCAATTTCGTCAAATACGAGCCGCGCGAGATCACCGTGACCATTCCGCCCGACAAGTTCCTCAAATAGTCGCGGCGCTGAAACGGCAGGCAAGGCGATGGCACGTCGGCCCAGGGAATCCGACGACAGGGTGGTCGAACTGTTTCTCGACATGCTGGCCGCCGAGCGCGGCGCCGGCGCCAATACGCTTGCCGCGTACCGCAATGACCTCGCCGACCTGTCGGCGCATTTGCGCGCGCAGGGCGGCAGGATCGCCGCGGCGTCGACCGATGATCTGCGCGGATTTCTCGCCGGCCTCGCCGAGCGCGGCTTCAAGGTCTCGTCACTGGCCCGGCGGCTGTCGGCACTGCGCCAGCTCTACCGCTTTCTCTACGCCGAGGGCATGCGCGGCGACGATCCGGCCGCAGTGCTGGAGGGACCGAAACGCGGTCGCGCGCTGCCGAAGGTGCTGACCATCGCCGAGGTCGACGCGCTGCTGACGATTGCGCGCGCCAATGCGGAAAACGGCGCGCAGCCCGTTGCCCAGCGCCTGCGCGCAGCACGGCTGCTGTGCCTTCTGGAAACCGTCTACGCCACCGGCCTGCGCGTCTCCGAACTGGTGTCGCTGCCCGCCGCGGCGGCGCGGCGCGACCAGCGCATGCTGGTGGTGCGCGGCAAGGGCGGCAAGGAACGGCTGGTGCCGCTCAACGAGGCGGCGCGGCGGGCCATGGCCGAGTATCTGGCATTGCGCGCCGAGGCCGGCCGCGACGCACAGTCGAAATGGCTGTTTCCGTCCTTCGGCGAACAGGGCCACCTGACCCGCCAGCATTTTGCGCGGGAGCTCAAGACGCTGGGCGCCGCCTGCGGAATCGCCGGCGACCGGCTGAGCCCGCACGTGCTGCGCCACGCCTTCGCCAGCCATCTCCTGCACAACGGTGCCGACCTGCGCGTGGTCCAGACCCTGCTCGGTCACGCCGATATATCGACCACCCAGATCTACACCCACGTGCTG
>CAZUDR010000583.1:0-2242 GCA_964618715.1 uncultured Undibacter sp.
CCCGCCAGCCGCAGCAGCGTGAAACTGTCGACGGCAATGCGGTCCTGCATCGCCGTGCCGTCGTCGAGCCAGACATGCGGCAGCCGCGCGCCCGGCCAGGTGGTCGGCTCGTAGACACGGAACAGGTGCTCCGGACCGCCCGGCACGTTGTCGATGACCGGTGAATCGACATAGCGGTAGCCGAGCTCGGCGCCGATCATCTCGTTCGACTTGCGCTGCTCGACATCGGCGACGCGGACAAGGTTGTCGCGCGCGGCCCGGCCCGCCGGCGTGTCCTCGCCGATCTCCGGCCGGTAGAGGCTGCGCCACTTGCGGCGGCCGAGCGAGGCGTAGCGTGACGCGCCGACATTGCGCTCGCCGATCTGGCGGCGCTCGATCTCGTAGGACCGCAGCAGGTTGGGCCCGCCCCACCCTTGCAGCGTGGCAGCGAGCTTCCAGGAAAGATCGAAGGCATCGCCGACGCCGGAATTCATGCCGAGCCCGCCGGTGGGAATGACCAGATGCACGGCATCGCCGGCAAGAAAGACCCTGCCCGCCCCGTAGCAGTCGGCGAGCAGCAGGTTCTGTTTCCACGGCGCGCAGGACAGCATCTCGTACCTGACCGGCACGCCGATCACGCGCTCGAACTGCTGCTTCATCGCCGCGTCGCTGTCGACCACCGCATGCAGGGTGAAGTGCCGGGTGGAGTCCTGCAGGATGAGAAACGAGTTGACGCCGTCGGCGACGTGATAGTGCCGCCCCTTGCCCGGCCCCTCGCCGATCGGGATGCGGTCGAACAGGTCCTCGCAGTGGAACAGCGCCTGGCGCAGTTCGAGCAGGTTGCCCTCCCCGCGCAGCCGGATACCCAATTGCTTGCGCACCGTGCTCGATCCGCCATCGCAGCCGGCGAGATAGGCGCCGCGCATGGTCTCGACCTTACCCGCACTTGTGCGCACGGTCGCGGTGACGCCATGTTCATCCTGCGTCAGCTCCTCGAAGGCGCAGCCGTAGCGAACGGTCACCGACGGCAGATCTTCCGCCACCGACTTCAGCAGCGGCTCGAGCGTGTATTGCGAGATCAGCTGATAGGGCTCGAGCGGCAGCGTGCCATCACGGCACTCCGCGATCTGCGCCCGCGCGGCGTCGACCGACGGATAGGGCAGATGCAGCAGCGGCGGCCGGTTCATCGCCAGCACAATGAATACGTCCATGGGCACGTCGCTGCGCAGGCCGGCGGCGCGGATTCTGCCGGCGAGGCCGATGCGCCGGTACATCTCCATGGTGCGCGCGTTGCAGCGCTCCATCTTCGGCAGGAAGGCGGGCGCCTCCTTCTGCTCGACGAGCACGCAGCGGATGCCGCGACGGCCGAGATCGATGGCGAGCGTCAGGCCGACCGGCCCGGCTCCGACGATGACGACTTGCGTGTCCATGCAGGCCTTTCCGCGGGCGAGACCGAGGCGATAGCCTCATGCGGCGCGGCGTTCAATAGCGTCCCCGTATTGACCCTGGCGTCGGCGCGTACCCACAATCGGTCATGATGACGGCTCGCCGCGCGCTCGCCTGTCTCGCCGTTCTCGCCGCTGCACTGCCGGCGACGCGGACGATGGCGCAGCGGGCGTGCACGCAAACGCCGGTCGGCATGGTCGCGGTCGCCGGGGTCCGGGACGGGCGCACCCTGCTGCTGGCGGACGGCCGCGAGCTGCGGCTGGCGGCGATCGAGACGTCCCCGCATGGCCGCAGGACGCTGCAGGAGCTGGTCGCAGGGCGGACGCTGCGGCTGGAATCGCCCGGCCCCGATCGCGACCGCTACGGGCGCCTCACCGGATTCGCCTTTGCCGGCGATGCCGCACGGTCCCTGCAGCTTGCCCTGCTCGAAGCGGGTGCGGCGCGGGTCGCGGCCCCGGTCGGCAGCCGCGCATGCGCCGAGGCCCTGCTGGCGGCCGAACGGGCGGCGCGGGATGCGGGGCTAGGGTTGTGGGCCGATCCCAATTTCGCCCCTTTGACGGCAAAAAATGTGTCCCGACTGGAGGCGGAACGCGGTCATTTTGCACTGGTTGAGGGCAAGGTCTTGTCGGTGCGCACAAGCGGGGGCACTATATATATGAACTTCGGGCGGCGCCGGACACGAGACTTTAGCGTTGTCGTGTTACGCCGCCGGCAGAATGCGTTTGCCGCAGCCGGGGTCGACCCGCGGCATCTCGAAGGCCGGCACGTCCGGGTGCGCGGCTGGATCGAACAGCGCCGGGGTCCCGTCATCGAGGCC
>CAZUDR010000584.1:0-2225 GCA_964618715.1 uncultured Undibacter sp.
AGTTCCTGGGCCATCATTCCGGTCGCTGCGGTGTGCAATGCTCGCATGATCTATCTCCCGCTCCTGGCGCTTCAGGCCGGCACGTCAGCGAGCTTGTTGATCGCTGATTGCGCAAGTTCGGTCTGTTGCGCCAACATGTTGGCGACCTGGGTGTAGCTGCGCGTGACTTCGATCATTCGCGTCATCTCGACCACGGCGCGGACGTTTGATTTTTCGACCACGCCCTGCGTGATGCGGATCCCGTTCGCGGGGTCAGGGGTGACGCCGGCCGGCGCCATGAAAGTTCCCGCGCCATCCTTCTGCAGGACGCCCGGCTGGGCGAAGCTGACCACGCGGAGCTTGCCGCGCAGCGCTTCCGACGCGGCGGTATCGCCCTCACGCACGCTGATCGTGCCGTCCTGGCTGATGGTGATGTCGCGGTCCTTGGGCTGCAGCGTAATCGGTCCGGAGTCGCCGAGTACCTGGTAACCCGCGCTGGTCACCAGCTCGCCCGCGGCATTGGTCTGCAGGGCGCCGTTGCGCGTGTAGCGTTCGCCGTTCGGCGTCTGCACCGCGAGGAAGCCGCGGCCATCGATTGCCACATCAAGCGAGTTTCCGGTCCGCTCGACGCTGCCCTGGCTCATGTCGGTCCAGGTGGCCCGATCGCGCACAAAGCTGATCAGGGCGTCCTGTCCGGCCATGTCGCCGTCGCGGGCGGTCGGTCCGATGTATTCCTCGAAGACCGAGCCGTCGGCCTTGAAGCCGGTCGTGTTCAGATTGGCGATGTTGTTGGCCACCACGTCCAGTTCGCGCCTGAGCGCGACCTGGCGTGACAATCCGATCAGAAGTGTATTCTGCACCGGTAACTCCCCATTGGCTCCGGCAAGACAGACCCTCCCGAGGCCGCCCGTGCCCGCATCCGACCGCGTGAGGCTCTCCCAAGCCGGCGGTCGGCGTCAGCCGTGCAGCCGCCGTGCCAACGGATAAAATTTAATTAAATCAGTGGTTTAATTAAAATGTCGGTTTGCCGTGCAAGGCAAAAAACACCAGTTCATGCGGTAAACCCGGCAAAACTTTCCGGTCCGGAGGGGCGGGAAAGCATCTGTTAACCATACGTACTTACCTTCGCCGCCAGGAAGGCGTGGGACCGCGGACCCCGTAGCATCTGGAGTACGCCGTGGCCGGCCCGCCCATCAAAGGCAATTGAGAACCCCCATGGCGGCCAAGGCGAAGCAGGCGGAAGTTGAGGCGGACGATGCGGCGGACGACGAAGGCGCCGCACGGCCCGCCGCGAAGTCGAAGAAGAAACCCCCGCTCAAGCTGATCATCATGGCGGTGGCAGGATTGCTGGTCGTCGGCGGTGGCGGCATCGGCGCCTATCTGTATTTCGGCAAGTCCGGGCATGACAGTCACGCGGAAGCAGCCGCCAAGCCTGCGACCTTTGTCGATTTGCCCGACGTGCTGGTCAACCTTTCGAGCAGCGGGGGTGAGCGCACGCAATATCTCAAGATCAAGATCACGCTTGAATTGCCCGACGAGCATCTGGTGCAGAAGATTCAGCCGTTGATGCCGCGGGTCATGGATGCGTTCCAGACCTATTTGCGCGAATTGCGGCCGACCGACCTCGATGGTTCCGCCGGCCTCTATCGTTTGAAGGAAGAATTGACGCGCCGCGTCAATGTCGCGGTCCAGCCCAACCAGGTCACCGCCGTGTTGTTCAAGGAGATCGTCGTCCAGTAACCGCGCATGATGCGCGTGCGAGTCGCGTAACGACAGCTTTTCGATTCCGTTCGGGACGGTGATTGCCTTATGGCGCAGAAGGACCAAATCGATCAGGACGCGCTGGCTGCGGAGTGGGGCCTGGCGCTGGAAGCGGAGTCGGGCGCGCCTGCGGAGACAGGTGAGGCGGCGCCCGCGCACAGCGGCGGCGTCGACGAGGCTGCCGCGCAATGGGCGGCCATGGTCGACGACGGCGGTCTCGCCGCCGGCAAGGGCGGCGCCGAGCGAATCCTCAACCAGGACGAAATCGACAGTCTGCTGGGCTTCAGCCTCGCTGACGTCACGCTCAACGACAATTCCGGCATCCGGGCCATCATCGACTCGGCGATGGTGTCCTACGAGCGTCTGCCGATGCTGGAAATCGTCTTCGACCGCCTTGTGCGGCTGATGACGACATCGTTGCGCAATTTCACGTCTGACAACGTCGAGGTGTCACTCGACCGTATTACCTCGGTGCGCTTCGGCGA
>CAZUDR010000585.1:0-2207 GCA_964618715.1 uncultured Undibacter sp.
TGGCGCCATGACCCGCCGCGCGACGGTGCTCGACGCGCTCGAGCCGGCGGCGGTGGCGTCGCTGTCGCGCGGCACCTTCGAGCGGCTCGGCATCCTGCCCGGTGACATGGTCCGCGTGTCGACGCGGCGCGGCGAGGTGGAGCTGGCGTCACGGCAGGACGACGCCGTGCCCGACGGCGTGGTGTTCATTCCCTTTGCCTTTGCGGAGGCGGCAGCCAACATCCTCACCAATCCGGCGCTCGATCCGTTCGGCAAAATCCCCGAGTTCAAGTACTGCGCCGCGCGGGTGGAGCCGGCGCCGCCGCGGGCCGAAGCGGCGGAGTAAGGTCTCCACCCGGCGGCACAGGCGGGAATCTTGCACCCGGGGCATGTGCGTGGCATTCGTGAGCCCCGTAGCTGGGCTTGTTGAGCGCAGAATGACTGAAGGTCTTCCGGCCGCACGGTTCACGCGTCAATCGGTTCACAATTTCGGCCGGGTGGCATGTGCTGCGCTGGTTGCCGTCATGACAATGACCCCTGGCACCGCAAATGCCGACGACAAGCCGATCGTCATCGGCGCCATGTACAACCTGACCGGCGGCCAGCAGTCTCTCGACATTCCCTCGTCACAAGGGGCGCGGCTTGCGGTCGACGAGGCCAATGCGGCCGGCGGTGTGCTCGGCCGTCCGGTGAAGCTGGTCCTGGTTGACGGTGAGACGAAGCCGGACGTCATCGCGCGGGAAACGGAAAGCCTGATCGGGCAGCAGCCGTCGATGGCCGGCCTGTTCGGACTGTCCGACACCGATATGGTCCTGGCGGCGGCGCCGGTTGCCGCGAAACACCAGCGCGTGTTTCTGACCTCGGGCGCGACATCGCCGAAACTGCCGCAGCAGGTGCCCGACTACCTGTTCCTTGCCTGCTTCGGCGACAACGTGCAGGCGGCCGCCGGTGCCGAATGGGCGGTCAGGTCGCTGAAGGCGCGCACGGTGGTCGTGCTCTACCGGCAGACGTCGTCCTACGCCAGGCTGCTGCACGGCTACTTCCGCGCCCGCTTCAAGGAGCTCCGCGGCAGGGTGCTGGCAGTCCGGCCCTACACGATCGAAACGCTGACGAGCGCCGTGAAGGAGCTGCCGAAAGCCGGCCTCATCTATCTCGCGGCGCAGCCCGAGGAAGTGCCGGCCGCCATTGCGGCCATCCGCGGTGCCGGGATCACCACGCCGATCCTCGGCGGCGACGGTCTCGACATCGGCGACGACTGGAAGCAGGTCGCCGACGCCGACAACGTCTATTTCACCACCCACGCCTACCTTGGTGCGGACAACCCGGACCCGCGCGTGCAGGCGTTTCGCGCGCTCTATGCCAAGGCGTATCCCGGCAAGGAGCCGGATGCGTTCACGGCGCTGGGCTACGATGCCGCCCGTCTGATGATGGCTGCCGTTGCATCGGCCAACGTCGCCGAGCCGCGGGCGGTGCGCGGGGCGCTGGCCGCGACACGGAATTTCGCGGGCGTGACCGGCACCATCAGCTACCGCCACGGCAGCCGCATTCCGGTGAAATCGGTCAGCATCATTGCGGTGACGGAAGGGCGGCAGTCGCTGGCCGCCAGCGTGCTGCCTGAAAAGATTCCGGCGCCGTAAGGTCTTCAGGGGCAGGGACATGCGGCGTCTTGCGGTGGCGGTGATTGCGTCGCTGATCGGCAGTGGCGCGCTGGCGCAGCCGGATTTCTCGGCCTCGCGCGGCGAGGCCGTACCGGCCAGGCCCGTGGCGGGCGATGTTGTGCGCTACACCATCGCGGTGACCAATACCGGGACCGCAGCGGATTATGCGCGCGTCAGATCCACGCTGCCGAACGGCTGGTTCATTGCTGCCGAAGGCGATTGCGACAAGGTGCAAGGCGTGCGCGAAAGCGGCGAACTGGTCTGGCACGAAGGGCCTTTTGCCGCAGGCGCGACCCGCCGGTGCACCGTCTCGGTGCTGACGCGGCGCGAGGCGGCCGGCACCCTGGCGAGCCTTGCCACCGAGATCACGGTGCCGCCGTCCTACTATCACCGTGTCGATCCGCCGGTGGAATTGCAGACGGAACTCGATCCGCGCGCGTTGCGTGTCGGACCGCTGGCAGTGACCCGCGCCGGCCTTGCAGTTCTGGCGTTGCTGGCGCTGTTCGCGTCCGGAATCCCGCTAGTCGTGGCCCGGGCGCGAAAGCGCGATGCCGCGGTCCGGCTGTCGGT
>CAZUDR010000586.1:0-2201 GCA_964618715.1 uncultured Undibacter sp.
TCCAGCCGACGTTCCGCCCTGTCCCCTCATGCTGAGGAGCGCCCGAAGGGCGCGTCTCGAAGCATGAGGCCACAGCTGCACGGCATCGGCCGCCTTCATCCTTCGAGACGGGCGCTACGCGCCCTCCTCAGGATGAGGCGGAGAAAAGCCAACGCTGCGCCGCCCGTGTTGTTTGCCGGGCGCCGGGTTCGCCCGTCCTTCCCGTCCCTCGCCGGCATGGACGAGGGGGATGGAGCGCCGCGTGGCGCAATCCATCAATTCCGCGCTTCGGCGAAGCGCGGGCACCCTTTGGCGGAGGGTGCGCGCCCCGCAGCGCTCCATCGCGGCGTTCTTCCGGCGCCGGGCCGCGCTTTGCCCACAGACCGCTGTCGTCCCTTCCTCCGGCACGCTCTCTGCGACCCCTATGCGACGATCGCTCCTGCGCGCCTCGGGCGGCCTCAAGCGGCCCGCCGTCAGCCAGCTCCTGGCGGGTCCCCGTAGTAGGACCGGGCGGAGCCCCGGCGCCGCCCGGGAGCAAGGGTGCGAACCCCCGCCCGCGGGCGCCGCGCCTGCCCCGCCTCGGGATCGCCTCTGGAAGCGCCCCTCACGGACAGACATAGGACAATAAGCGTAGGATCATATACCTATCAAGGGAACCAGGCGGCTGCCGCGACGTTCAATCCCTTGAGGCGGGTCAAAACCCGCCGGCCCGGGAGGACTAGCATTTGACACGCCGCAGGCCCGCGCGTGTCTGTTCAGGGTGAATGGGGGCCGGAGGCTCGTCGATGCGTATCAACCGTCTCATCACGCCGCTGATCGCCGCCGCGGCCGCGGTGACGATCTCCGCCCAGGCCGCCAGGGCCGACCTGCTGGTCCACATCGACAAGTCCAGCCAGCGCATGACCGTCGCGGTCGATGGCCGTCCGCTTTACCATTGGCCGGTTTCCACCGGCACGCGCGGCTACGATACGCCGAGCGGCCGCTTCCGGCCGTTCCGCATGGAGATCGACCACACCAGCGACGAGTGGGACGACGCGCCGATGCCCTACTCGATCTTCTTCACCAAAACCGGCGTTGCCGTGCATGGCACCAACGAGCGGCGTTCCCTCGGCCGCGCGGCGTCACACGGCTGCGTCCGGCTGTCGGTGAAGAATGCCGCCACGCTGTGGAGCCTGGTCAAGCGGGAGAAGATGGCCAATACCACGGTGGTGGTGAGCGGCGCGATCCCGGGCGGCGCCGGACCGGCGGTCGCGCGCTCGGCGCCGCTGCCGCCGGGCGTGAACGATCCGCGCTACGGCGTGCCGCCCTCCGGATACGAGCCGCGCTACGACACGCCGCCCTCCCGGTACTAGCCACGATCTTGTGTCATCGCACGCGCTGGCCGATGCTCACCGCCGCTCAATGACACAGCCATCGCATGGGAGAACGGGCATGCTGTTCATTATGTCGATGAACTTCACCGAGCGGGGCATTCGCGAAATCAGGGACGATCCGCAACGCGCGCAGGCGGCGCAGGCTCTTGCCAAAAAATGCGGCTGCGACATCAAACAGATCTATGTCACCTCCGGCGAATACGATCTGATGCAGATCATCGAGACGGCGAACGGCGACAACATCGCCAGATACGCGCTGGTCAACGGCAGCCTCGGGTTTGTCCGCAGCCGTACCGCCCGCGCCTGGTCGCTGGACGAGTTCACGAAGATCATCGCCGAGCTGCCGTAGGCGCGGTTCGCCGGCCTAGAAAGGCCGCAGCACAGCCGGCGTCCCCGGGTTGCGAGCACGCCGAGGAAATAATGCCACTCGACGCGGCCGGCGCCGGCGGCGAGCAGGCCGGCGATGATCGCCGCTTGCGCGGAGATGACCAGGATGACGCTGCGGACGGAACAGAGAACCAGCGGCACCCGGCCGGGTGCCGGAATGTCGGCGATGCCGGGCCTGTAGAAGCCGGTCAGAGCGCCCGTCACAGTCCGGGCCTTGATGCGTTCATGCCTTGCGTTCTCCCACCCCGGGGACTCCAGGAGATCAATGGCCCGGCGGGCAAGACGTCAAATAAGGCGGCACCTGAAAATATATCCGCCGCACGACACCGCGGGGCCTTGTTATCGCTCCACGCGTCCATAGCTCAGTTGAGTACTGTGTTCGTAATTACATCGCTTTTGAATAAAAAAATGTGAATGAAAATGAAAAGATCTATACCAAACCTTTTGAACGCAGGCTGATGC
>CAZUDR010000587.1:0-2200 GCA_964618715.1 uncultured Undibacter sp.
CGCGATATGTCTCGCCGTCGGCGCGCAGGATTTCCACCACCTGCCAGGTGGCCGCGACGCTGGCCGATACCTGACGCACGCGCGGATCCTTTGCCCGCGCATAGGCGTCGATCTCGGCGAGCAGCTTGACCTTCGCGTCGAACGCGGGCGCGGCCAGCGGATTGTCGTCGCCATAGAGCTTGCGGTTGGTGCGGCCGGGCGCCTCGGCGTAGCTGCCGCTGTGCCCGCCCTTCACCGCACGCACGGCTTCTGCCGCACGTGCCAGGGCTGCCTCCGACAGGTCCGAGGCGTGCGCATAGCCGACCGCTTCGTCCTTCACGGCACGCAGGCCGAATCCTTGCGCCGTGTCGTAGGTCGCCTGCTTGAGCCGGCCGTTGTCGAAGACCAGCGCTTCCGACTGTTTGTACTCGAGGAACAGTTCGCCGTCGTCGGCGCCCTCCAGCCCGTGCCTGATGGTCTGGCGGACCTTGTCCTTGTCGAGCCCGGCGCGGTCGAGGAGGGAGGAAATGGCTGGATCCATGGGAAATTCTTCTCGGAGCTGGCTGTTTCTGCCAGTCAGATAGGGGCTTTGGGGCGATTCTGCGAGGCTGCTGGCCGGAAATGCCGCAGCAGCTGCCGCCAGGCGGTCGTTTTGCGGAACCCCCGATGCGGGTCCGGATTGAGGATGTGTCGCATTTTACGAAACTGCCGGTGAATTCCGGCCCGAATTCCGGAATTCCTTTTAATCAATTGCGGGCAAACTCGGGTGTATCGGCCAACGGGTGGCGGGATTTTGATGATTAATAATCGCAGGCATGCCCGCATGCCGGGCAATCATCGCGCCGCGGTGATTTATGCCGGTCCGGGCGAAATGCCTATCATGTGCACGGTGGCGGACATCTCGGAAGGCGGGGTGGGCCTGACCGTTGTGAATGTCGACGACATCCCCGACACGTTCCGGCTGGAGATCAAGGGCCAAGAGGGGACGCGATCATGCCGGGTGGCCTGGAGAAACGCGCCGCACCGTATGGGTGCGGCTTTTGTGTCCGAATCGACGGAATGAGCGCACGCCCGTTCGGCGCGGCGTTCCTCGTCATGCGACACTTGCCGGGTTACTTTTTTTGCAGGAACTCGGCGCAGAATGCCGGGTCGAATTCGCGGTAGTTGGTGGTGATCTCGGCACCTTTGGCGATGTCGCAGCGGGCGATGATAAAGCCGTCGCGCCAGACGGCATTGGCATTCTCTGCATGATTCATGTGGCGGTCATTGTCGACGGTGAGCAGGATCTGGCGGTCGATCCGGTAACCGTGGTGCTTGATGAAGTCCTTTGCCGGCTTGGGCAGTTGTGCGTACTGCGTCAGCGTGTAGACGCGGTCGAAGCCGTCGACGAAGCGCCAGATCTTCGTCCCCTTGCGGATGAATTCACCGGCGAAGACGCCAAGGCCGTGGATGCGGCTCTTGTCGAGATAGGTTTTGACCAGGAGCATGCGTTGCGCCCGCTTACTCCCGCGCTGCCGGCGCGCCGAAAGCCAGCTTCCGGCCGCGTGGCGTCTCGCCTGCCCCGATGCGGGCGTGCCGGGCCGCCAGTTGCGTCGTCAGTCCGCGCCTGATGGCCGGGTTCCCGGTCGGCTTCACTTGTGGTTCTCCGGGTGCACCTGATAGCCGGAGTCCCCGATCGAACCGGCGCCCATCCAGCCCCAGACTAGGACCACGTCCTCGTCCGACGTGTTGTTGAAGCCGTGCCAGCAGCCGCGCGGCGAATAGACCACGTCGCCTTCGCCGGACGGTTTCTGCCCTTCGTCGGTATAGATGTGGCCGTGTCCCTTCAGCACGATGAAGAACTCGTCGCAATTGTGATGGCGGTGATTCTCGTGCCGCGCACCCGGCTTGAGCACTGTCCAGCCGACCACGTGGTCGGCGCCGGCCGACTTCTTGTCAATCAGGAACTGCACCTGCATGTCGACCCAGCCGTCGTCACGCTTGAGGCCCTCGACCTTCGGTACGTCGCGCAGGTTGGTCCGGTACATCTTCGCCGCCGGCGCATCCTCCCGCATCCTGGCGGCCGTGCCCCTGATGGCCTTGGCCAGCGCCGAACCGATCTTCTCGCCCTGCGAGTTCATGTCTGTCCTCCAAGCCGCCGGTAGACCTGATGCGCCACCACGAAATCGTTGCCGTCGATATCGAGGCCGCGGCAGGCGTTCATCATCTCGTTGGCCGCGGC
>CAZUDR010000588.1:0-2194 GCA_964618715.1 uncultured Undibacter sp.
GTCGGCCGCGTGCTGCAGGGGGCCGGCGCCGTCGGCGCGGTTATCCTGGCGCTGGTGGCGGATCTCACCACCGAAGAGAACCGCACCAAGGCGATGGCCATGATCGGAATCAGCATCGGTGTTTCCTTCATGGCCGCACTCGTGCTCGGTCCGCTCGTCGCGAGTTTCGTCGCCGTTGACGGCATCTTCTGGCTGATGGCCGTTCTCGCTCTCGTCGGTATCGCCATTACCCTGCTTGTTGTGCCGAACCCGCGCCGCCTGCGCGTGCATCGGGACGCCGAGACGGTTCCGGCATTGATCGGCTCGGTATTGAAGAACAGGGAACTGCTACGGCTCGATTTCGGAATATTCGCGCTGCACGCCATGCTGACCGCGGGTTTTCTCGTGGTGCCCGGACTGCTGCATGAAACCATGGGCGTGACCAGTCACGACCAGTGGTTCGTCTATTTGCCGGTTCTCGTCGTGTCGGTCGCAGTGATGGTGCCCGCGCTCATCGTGGCCGAAAGATATCGTCGCATGAAGGGCGTATTTATCGGAGCGGTTGCGGCGCTGGTCGTCAGCCAGGCGTTGCTCTACGTCGATGCGCACAACGTATATGTGCTGCTGGTTGCACTCGTCGTTTTCTTTTCCGCCTTCAATGTCATGGAAGCGAGCCTGCCCTCGCTCATCACCAAGACAGCGCCGCCGGATGCCAAAGGCACCGCCACCGGCATTTATTCGAGCGCGCAGTTCCTCGGCATCTTCGTCGGCGGCGTCGTCGGCGGATGGGCGCACCAGACCGTCGGCACCGCGGGCGTGTTCATGCTGACGGCCGGGATTGCACTGCTCTGGCTGCTCGCGGCTGCCACCATGGCGCAGCCGAGCTACCTGACGACGCGGCTGGTACCCATTGCCGACGGGAAGGCCGGCGATGCCGAAACTCTGGCTGCGCGGCTGCGCCAGGTGCCGGGCGTGGCCGAAGCAGTCGTCATCGCCGATGAAAAGCTCGCCTACCTGAAGGTGGACTCCAAATCCTTCGATGCCGCCGAGGCGGAGATGCTGGCGGGCGCGCCTTGATCCGCACGCGCCATGGCCGGCTCCGCAATTGAGATTTTCAGGATCAGGTGGACGTCCAGCGCATCCGGTTCACCGGCAGACCCGACACCGGGTTACTCGTCTCGCCGACATAGGCAAAGCCGTGCTTCTCGTAAAAGCGGATGGCGCGCGCGTTCTCCTTGTTGACGAGCAGATCGAGCCCTTGCGGCGACAGCCGCTTGGCCTCGTCGAGAAGTGCTCCGGCAACGCCAGATCCCCAATGCTCGGGCGCGACCACGAGTTGGTCGAGGTAGGTGGTTGCGGGATCGACCGTGACGAAGCCGACAAGTGCGCCATCAAGTTCGGCCACGATGATATGGGCGACCGGCACCAGTTCCTGTTTCCAGCGTTCGCGCCACCACGCCTGGCGGGCATTGAAGTCGATCTGGGGGAAATGATGTGCCCAGGTGCGCCGCCATAACTCGATCGCCGTATTCTCGTCGGCGTCGTTGTAGGGTCGTAGGTTGGGGCGGTCGTCGGTCATGTGTCCTTGCCGAGTGTAGCGATGCCTCACCTGATGTCATGTCCCGCAAACGCGGGAGCATCTCGTCATGCCGCATATTGTGGTGGATATCGACTGCCGGCGTTTATGCCCCGGCAATACCGCCGATCGGTCAGGTCAATTGGCTCCTGACCCGGAGCTGGCGGGCGACAGCCACAATCGCCGCCCGATCGCACCGGGTGGCGCCCAGTGCACGGGCCCGCTCGCGCTCGTATGCGGTCAGATCATAGTGCGGTGTCGAACTCCGTGGCGGCCCCTGATAGGACGTGCGGTGCAGACCGAGGCGCGCCGCGAACCGGTGCAACTCGTCGATGTCGTCGGCGAGCAGATGGCACCATTTGCGGCCCTGCCAGGACCAGATCGCATCGTCGACATAGACCGCCATCACGTGTGCCCTGCGTTACCGTTCCGTCAGCTTGAATTCGATGCGGCGGTTGCGACGATAGGCGTCCTCTGTTGTGGCGGTATCGATCGGCTGGAATTCGCCAAAGCCGGCCGCGACCAGCCGCTGGGGCGAAACACCCTTTTCGATCAGGTACTGCACCACGGAGATTGCGCGCGCCGCCGACAGTTCCCAGTTCGACTTGAACTGGCCGCCGGTACCCGTCGGCCTGACGT
>CAZUDR010000589.1:0-833 GCA_964618715.1 uncultured Undibacter sp.
TCGCGGCAGGGTCCGGGGTTGGCAGCAACGTCGCACCGGGAACCTTTGTCTCCGGCTATCCGGCGCTGCCGCACCAGCGCACCATGGAGCACCTGCAATATCTTGGGCGTCAGAAACGACTGCACGGAAAGGTCGATGAGATTGGCTTGCGTCTCGCGGCACTCGAGCAATCAATCCGGAAATAACGGGGCTGAGAAACGATGACGGATGTAGCCGGAGACGTGATCGCCATCATTGCAAAGAAGGCGCGCGTGGAAAAACCGAACGTGGAGCCGAGCGACAGGCTGGAGGATCTGGGCCTGGAATCGCTCGATGCCGTCGAGATGATTTTCGATCTCGAGGAAAAGTTCGATATCCAGATCCCCTACAACGCCAACAATCCTCGCACCGAGTTCGACACCGTTGGTGAGGTCATCGCCGCCATCCAGCAGCTGGTCGACAAGAAGTCGTGAACGGCGTGCACCGCGTTGTCGTTACCGGCCTGGGAGCCGTATCGCCTGTCGGCCACTCCGCCCCCGACTACTGGCAAGGTCTTGTCACGGGGCTGAGCGGTATCGGTCCGATTACCGTTTCCGTCGAGCCCGAAAATCTCATGCAGAAGACGGCGGCCGAAGTGAAGGGCTTCGATCCGCTTGTGCATTTTGATGAGCGACAGCTTTCGACGCTCGACCGCGTCTCCCAGTTCGCCGTCGTGGCGGCACGCGAAGCAATTGCGCAATCAAAAATCCGTTTCGACATGCCGCTGTCGGTCCGCACGGCCTGTATCATCGGGACCGGTGTCGGCGGGCAATCCACGGTGGACGACAACTTCCGCCGCATATACCGCGAGAACA
>CAZUDR010000589.1:845-2194 GCA_964618715.1 uncultured Undibacter sp.
GGGTGTTTCCGCTGACCATCCCCAAGCTGATGGTCAACGCGCCGGCGAGCCAGATTTCCATGTTTTGCGGTTTGCGCGGACCGGCATTTGCCGTCGCGAGTGCCTGTGCGTCCGCGACGCATGCCATCGGCCTTGCTTTCCAGATGGTGCGGTCCGGTGCGGTCGATTGCGCTGTGACCGGCGGTGCGGAAGCATGCATCACCTTCGGTACCATGAGGGGTTGGGAAGCGATGCGGGTGATGTCTCCGGACGTGCCGCGGCCGTTCTCCATCGACCGCAAGGGAATGATCATCGGCGAGGGCGCGGCCATGCTGGTGCTGGAGCCACTGGAGCGCGCGCAGGCGCGCGGCGCCGAAATTCTCGGCGAAGTGGTCGGCTTTGGCATGAGTGCGGATGCCGCGGATCTGACTGCGCCTGATCCGGGCGGCATGGCGCGGGCGATGAAGGATGCGCTCACCGATGGCGGGCTCGCCCCGCAAGACGTGCAATACGTCAATGCTCACGGCACCGGCACGGCCGCCAATGACGAGACAGAAACCGGGGCCCTGCATGAAGTATTCGGCAAGCACGCCGGCAAGCTTGCGGTATCATCGACCAAGTCGGTGGTCGGCCATGCGCTGGGCGCCGCCGGCGCGCTGGAAATGGTCGCAACTGTGATGGCCATGCGCGAGGGCACGGCGCCCCCGACGATGGGATACCTCGGGCCCGATCCGGCCTGTGATCTGGACTACGTGCCCAACAAGGCGCGCGCCCTCGGAATCAATGCCGCGCTGTCGAACTCGTTTGCTTTCGGCGGGCTCAATGCGGTGCTGGCAGTACGTCGATTTGGCTGAGACAGGAGTCACATGTCGAAACAGCAAATGCGTGAAGAGGCGGAACGCCTGGTGCGGGAGGCGATGGAACGCAAATCCGTCACCGTGAAGCAGGGACAGACCAGGATCGAGGCGATCTGCGGGAAATGCGGTGCGCCCAATCGCGTGACTGCACCACCCGGCCAGTCACGCGTGGAGTTCGCCTGCAAGGAATGCGGGGCGAAGCAAAAAACGTTGTAACGGCAGCGCGACGCCGTATCAGGCTGCGCTGGGCTTGCGTTCGACCTTGAGCCGTTTGTCGAGATAGGCACCGATCGAGGTGAGCAGGCTTTCCACTTTACCGTCGAAAAAGTGGTTGGCCCCTTGCACCACCTTCTGCTCGATGACGATGCCCTTCTGCGTCTTCAGCTTCTCCACCAGCGTGGTCACGTCCTTGTGCGGGACCACCGCGTCCTTGTCGCCGTGGATGATCAGTCCGGACGAGGGGCAGGGGGCGAGGAAGGAGAAATCGTAGAGATTGGCCGGCGGGCAGATCGA
>CAZUDR010000590.1:0-2180 GCA_964618715.1 uncultured Undibacter sp.
CGACAGCGACGAGCAACTCAAGCGGGGCGAGACATTGTTGCAAAGGGATTGCGCCTCCTGCCATGCGGTCGGCCGGACTGGCGAGAGCCAGCTCAAAAACGCACCTGCATTCCGCATGCTGGGTCAGCGATATCCCATCGAGTCGCTGGAAGAGGCACTGGCTGAAGGGATCATGTCCGGCCATCCGGACATGCCGGAATTCGAGTTTGACGCCGAGGATGTCGGTGCCATCATTGTCTATCTGAAGTCCATCCAGCAGCGTTGAGCCACCCTCCCGGCCTCGCTCCATCGTCGCAAGCACATCCATGAGTAGCGCACTTTTCTCGCCGTACAGGCTGGCCGGTCTCGAGCTTGCCAACCGCATCGTCGTCTCGCCCATGTGCCAGTACAGCGCCAATGACGGCAGCGCCAACGACTGGCACCTGATGCATCTCGGCATGCTGGCCAATTCCGGCGCGGGGCTCGTGGTGGTGGAAGCCACCCATGTCGAGCGCCACGGTCGCATCACGCACGGTTGCCTCGGCCTCTACAGCGACGACAACGCGGTAGCCCTCGAGCGCGTGATCGCGTCGTGCCGGCATCGTGGCACCGCCAAATTCGGGATCCAGATCGCCCATGCCGGCCGCAAGGCCTCGTCGCAGCGGCCGTGGGAGGGGGGCGGCGCGCTCAAATCCGGCCACGACCCGTGGCAGACCATCGCGGCATCGCCGATCCCGTTCGGCGACAACTGGCACACGCCGCGCGAGGTCACCGAAGATGACATGGCGCGCGTGCAGGACGCCTTCGTCTCCGCCGCCAGGCGGGCTCTCGACATCGGCTTCGACGCCATCGAGCTGCACATGGCGCACGGCTATCTGATGCACGGCTTCATGTCGCCAATCTCGAACAGGCGGACCGATCAATACGGCGGATCGCTGGACAACCGTTTGCGTTTCCCGCTCGCCATCGCGCGTGCCGTGCGAGGCGCGGTTCCGCAATCCATTCCGCTCGGCGCCCGGATTACCGGCAGCGACTGGCGCGAGGGCGGTCTCACGCCGGACGACGCCGTGGCGATCGCCCGCGCCATGCAGAAGGAGGGCCTCGATTTCATTTGCATTTCCTCCGGCGGCGTGGCGGCTGACATCCGCAATCCCGCCACGCCGGGCTACAACGTGCCCATCGCGCAGCGCGTCAAAAAAGAGGTCGGCATTCCGACGCGCACGGTCGGGCTCATCATCGCGCCTGACCAGGCCGAGACAATCGTGGCCGGGGGCCAGGCCGACCTTGTCGCAGCGGCGCGCGCGTTTCTCGACGATCCGCACTGGGGCTGGCACGCGGCCAGGGCACTGGGCGCCGAGGTGCAGCGTCCGCCGCAATATGCCCGCGCCGGCCCGAAGTTGTGGGCGCCGGCGGCGGCGAAGACGAAGGCGTGAGTGGGACCACTCGGTTGATTGTCCGCGGACGCGCGTTCATCCGCGCACGCTGACGCTCACAGGGCGAGCGCGGGATGCTCGCTTTCCATGCGGGCGAGGTCGGCCTCGGTGTCGACATCCCAGAGTGTGTCGAACTCGGCGGCGGTCATACCCGCGACCGCGATGCGTGCACGCGTATTTGCGAGCACGGTGTCGCTGCCCCAGGCGACTGCGTCGAACAGGGATGCGTGCGGTCTACGCATGCCGATCAGCACATAGCCGCCGTCCTCGGCCGGAATGAGCACGACCTCGGTACCGCCGCGCAACGCGTCTGCCGCGGCACACAAATGGTCGGACCGAAGCGCCGGGCAGTCGGTGCCGATCACCAGCGCCGGCCCGCCGGCGGCGACGATCGCGGCCAGCATGCGCGCGCCCAGATCCCCTTCCGGCTGCTGATTGAGGGTGACGGGGAGGCGCGTGCCAAGCTCGCGAAAGGCGGCATGCGTTGTGCGGGGCGTGCACCACAGCATCACAGGGCCGACATCTGCGGCGAGCGCCACGGCGAGCGCGTGTTCGGTCAACCGCTCCTGGAGTACAGCGGCCGCGTGCGCTCCGATGGTCGGGATCAGTCGTGTCTTGGCCAGTCCAGGCACGGGCGCCCTGGCCATCACAGCGATGGCGACGGGTTCAGGATTGACGCGGGACATAGCCGTATTGCTCCGCCAACCGCCCCGGCTCGGCACCGAAGAAATAGGCGACATTGACGGCCAGCACCCGGCCGATGCTGGC
>CAZUDR010000591.1:0-2168 GCA_964618715.1 uncultured Undibacter sp.
TCGATGACTCCCAAGTAAGTGCCCGGATGTTCCACACCGCTCGAGCCGGAACGCGTAAAACCGCGCACGTGCATCTCGTAGATGACCGTTTCCGACAATTCGCGGCGCAGGTGCCGATCGCCCTGCCAATCGAAACGATCGTCGACCACCACGCACTTGGGCGGGCGAATGATGCCGTCCTGGGAAGGCTGAAACTGGCCCGTCAGTGCCCGGGCATAGGGATCGATGAGCCGGGCCTGGGGGTCGAAACGATGGCCCTGCTGCGGGTCGTGCGGACCGTCCGCCTGGAAGTGATAGAGCTGCCCCGGACCGATTCCCGGCACGAAGATGCTCCAGATATCTCCCCAGCGGTCGTAGTTGCGATCGAACACGATCACTTCCGACGGTTCACGGTCCCGCTGGCGCTCGTAGAGGAGTACCCGCATGGCCGTGGCCGAACGGCTGAAGGTTACGAACTGCACGCCGTTGTCGTGCACGATCGCGCCGTAGGGCAGCGGATGACTGAATTGAAGGGCCGGATGCCGATGCAGCATGAGCATGAAAGAGCACTCTGCGCGGTGGATGTGTGTAGCTTGAATCTGCTCCGCAGAAAACATACCACCAAGCCGTGCACCAAGGTCCTCCAGGAGAGCATGGAATATGAAAATTTTAGGTCATCACGCGACGGCACGTGCTGCTTGTCTTGATCAGGCTGGCGTGCGAAAGCTTGCCGACAGCAGCGACGATGCTCGTGGTAGCCTTCACGCCATGCCGTGCTCGGAACAAACCATCCGCCGGAACAACGTGCGCCCTGTTCAGCGCTCTCGGAACGCTGCATGACATGCGTCGCAGCTTTCCAACAAGCGCTTCATACCTGCGTCGACTCTTGCCTGGTCTTGAAGGCGAACCGCAGAGTTTACTTCACCGGCCGCGTCGCGCATTTGCACGCAGAAATCCGACCAACGTGCCGCCTCTTCCGGCGATTTGGCGTATTCGTCGTCCAACAGGGCCGCTTCGGCGATCGCCGCCAACGTGGCCGACTGTCCGGCCGATTGCTTGGCCATTCGCTCCAGACGCCGGGGCGTTACGCCGCGTCGCAATCCGGCGTGAACCAGTGGCACCTGCTTCATCAATGCCGGTACCGATGCCACCTTCTCCCACTTCACCGTCGCGTCCGATTGCGCGGTCCCGTCCCGCGCCGACTTGATGGCCGCCAGCCCCTGTGCCGCGCGCTGCGCATCGGCGTCGGCGACCGCAATCGTTTGCGCGCCTTCGAGCATGACCGGCATCGATGACTTAAGCGGATGCGCTTCGTCGTGCGACGCAAGCATCAGAGCCAGCACTGCCAGCGTATTGGAATCTTTCCATGCGCGGCTTTGTCGGGCAGCATCAAACTTGTCCGGCTCGGCCAGCGCTCCGTCGAGCCGCCCGATGTAAAAGTCAACCTGGTCCATCAAGTCGGCGACCGGTGCAAAGGTCGATATCTTGGCGCGCTCGGCGTCGCCCGATGAGAGTGCCTGCGACAATAGCACCTGCGCGGGCAGCGCGGCCAACAGGATCCACAGGCCAAACTTAAATTCCAGCATTCGGGCGATGCGCATGGCTGGCTTTTTTCCTTGATGGTGCTCGGCGTGCCGCAACCAGTCTGATCAACCGTAGCTGACAATGTCAATCGAGGCCTGCTCGCAGCCGCGGGCAACAGCCCCTGTTGCCACATCTCCAAGACCGCGAGCCAGCGATCGATTCGTGGCACCCTAGGGCTGTCTTCAAGGATCCGGGATTCGAGCCGTAAGCCATGGCATGAGGGTTGTTTAGATCACACGGTGGCGACTCGGCGGGGGCTGATTTACGGCGCTCGCAACGGCCGTGGATCATGACCTGAATGGCGATCGGCGACAGCCCCACATTTCGCGCCGAAATGACGGGATCGACCGTTTGCGAAAATGCCCACAGCCCATTGGTGGCAGCGCCAAGAACGGGTTTTTTTGCAAAAATTTTCCCGAAGCTAGTTGACATTCCACTTGGGCCGAGTTCCAATGTGACAAGCTTGGCGGAATCACCCTTCCAATCGGGAGACGTTCCGCTGTCCACATTTTCGACCAAAACGTGAATTTCAGCAGATACAGACTATTCATCATCCTTCCATTCCCATGGCAGGCCCAACCCCTTGGTAGGAGCGTCCTATGAAC
>CAZUDR010000592.1:0-2167 GCA_964618715.1 uncultured Undibacter sp.
CTGTATTGCCGGTCGGCGTCGAGGAACAACGAGTAGAGCCGCCCGTCGAGATCGTAGTGATGCGCCACGTTGCGGCGCGCGCGCTTGCGCGGATTGAACTGGGCGAGACGGCGCGCCAGGTAACGGATGAGATATTGCGGGCGCGCCCAGTGCGGCAATTCGGAATTCTGCCCGAGCGCGATGGCCAGCACGTCGGCGATCGAACCCTGTTCGACCACGAATGTGCCGTTCATGTAGGATTCACCGAGCCTGAGCTCGGGATCGAGCAGGATGCCCCATTCGGCGGCGCGCGTCGTGAAACGCACCGATACCGGCTTGCCGGTGCCGTCGCCGAAGGTGAAGGTCGTACCTCGTGACGTCGTGAGCCGGAAAGTCCCCCGCCGGACGAACGTCTTCAGCAGCAATCGAAGCAACCGGTCCATCGGCCGCCTCCGTCGTTACTAACTTTACGAGCCGCGGGCGATCGGTCGGGTTGTCCCCGTACGGTCAACCTCCCGGGCGCAAAAACGTTCGGGCCTAGGTATTTAATCAAACTTCGGTTGCGCCAGCAATCCCGCAATCAACAAGGCCGGCCGGTGGTTCTGGCGAGGCTCGCAATCCGCAGATATTAGTTTATGTAGCGGGCGGATTTGACGGCGGGTCCGTGGGGGCCGGAAGCAGGCGCATCGAGAGGTCCAATGCACATGACGGGTCGGATGATCGCGGCGGCGATCGGCATTATTTTGTTGTGCGGTACCGGCATGGTCCGGGCACAGGAAAATCTGGATCAGGGCAAGACGCCGGCCCAGCTCTTCGCCTCGGATTGTGCGATCTGCCACAAATCGCCGCGCGGGCTGTCGCGGGCCGGCGGCGTGTTCGGATTGCAGAATTTTCTGCGTGCACACTACACGGCGAGCGTCCAGTCGGCGACGGCGCTTGCCGCCTATCTGCAGGCGGTCGACCGCCAGGCGCCGCCGCCGCGCAAGCGCACCACCCGTCGGCCGCCCACGGATCCACCGGCGCCCAAGGCGCGGCCGAAGGCGGGCGAGCCGGAAAAATCCGCGCAACCGGACGGGTCCAGGGAGGCGGCGAAACCCGACGCCGACAAGCCTGCTGCGGAAGCACCTGCCGAAGCCGCGCCCGCCGGACCTGACTCGAGCGAGGCCAGGTCGCCGTCGCCCGAAGGTGCGAGCAAGCCCGCGGCCGGGACCGGTCCGGAGTCCGGATCCGAAACGATGTCGGGGGCAGCGCGCGACGAACCCGGGCCGGACACGCCGGACAAGCCGGCGACCGGGGCGGGGGACTCCGTCCCGGACATTATCAAGCCGGAAAAAACGGAATAGGGCCGACCTCAAGCCCCGGCGCTTTTTTCCTCGTCGGCTTCGGTTTTCTCTTCGGCTTCCTCCGACTCGGGAGCCGCACCCGGCTCGAACATCGCCTCCGCTGCGGCGGCCGCAGCGGCCGCTTCTTCCTCTTCCTCGGTGCGCTGCACGGTGACATCCTCGCCGCGAGCGATGCGCGCGGCCTCGTCGGCGCTGCGGGCGACGATGACGGTGATCGTCGTTTCGACTTCCGGATGGAGGCTCAGCGGCACCTTGTACTGGCCGATGGCCTTGATCGGCGTGTTGAGCGCCACCTGTGAACGATTGATGGTGGCGCCCTCGGCGGCCAGCAGCCCGGTGATGTCGCGCGGCGACACCGAGCCGTACAGCTGTCCGGCTTCGGAGGCCTGCCGAAGCACGGTGATCGACTTGCCGTCCAGCGTCGCTGCCTGCTTTTCGGCACCGCTTTTCATCTCGAGATTGCGCGCCTGCAACTCCGCTTTCATGCTTTCGAAGCGGGTCTTGTTGTCGGCGGTGGCGCGCAGCGCCTTGCCGCGTGGCAGCAGGTAATTGCGGGCAAAGCCATCGCGCACCCGCACGACGTCACCCATCTGGCCGAGCTTGCTGATCCGCTCGAGCAAAATCACTTCCATGTCGTCTCTCCTTGATCTGACTCTGTGACCGGTTGAATGCTTCCTCAGGTAACGGGCGGACCACGCTTGCGCGCGACCTGACCGCGTAAATCGAATGCGATGTCGATGAGACCGAGCAGGCAAAGGACCAGCACCGGCCAGCCAAAAACCAGCACCGCTGCATAGGTCCCGCCGAGCAGGAAGGAGGCCGGCCAGAAGTCGGGTGCCAGGAAG
>CAZUDR010000593.1:0-2158 GCA_964618715.1 uncultured Undibacter sp.
GAGCGCCATCAGGATCGCGCTGCGCGGGTCAAGAGTGTGCTCAACGCCGCCGGCCTGCCGGTGATGCCGAGCACGACGCATATCGTGCCGGTGCTGGTCGGCGATCCGGAGAGGTGCAAGACGGCGAGCGACATGCTGCTCGCCGAACACGGCATCTATATCCAGCCGATCAACTACCCGACCGTGCCGCGCGGCATGGAGCGGCTGCGCATCACGCCGTCGCCCTATCACGACGACGCGCTGGTCGACCGGCTGGCCGAAGCACTGGTCGAGGTCTGGGAGCGGCTCGAGTTGCCCAGGCGCGACAAGGCGATGGCGGCGGAATAATCGCGCTGTCAATTCACCAAGTGACGCAAGACTGGTGAACGCCGGCGCACCGGCAGCGACCCCTTACAGGTCGTCGAGCGCCGGCGGCTCGAACCAGTTCGTCAATGCGATCCCGCCGTCGATGACGATCTCGGCGCCGGTGACGTAGCCCGCCACCCGGTTCGACAGCACCGCCAGCGCCATGGGCGCAAGGTCGTCGGCGCGCCCGAGCCGGCCGAGCGGAATGAAACGTGCCATGGCGGGATCGGCGACGAAGCCGCCGGCGGCGATGGCGCCCGGCACCAGCGCATTGACCCGGATATTGTAGCGCCCCAGCGTCTTGGCCAGTTCCTTCACCAGGATCGCGAGCGCGGCCTTTGACGTGCTGTAGTGCGGCAGGTTGCGCGGCGTGGCAGCGTGCAGCGAGGTGGTCAACAGGAACGATCCCGGCTCGCCCGCCGCGATGAGCTGGCGGGCCAGATCGCGCGCAAGGTGAAAGCCGGCGTCGATATTGACCGCGTGCATCCGCCGCCAGGTCTCTTCGGACACGGTGAACACATGATCGGCTTCGTGACGTGCGGGGGCAGCGCAGTGCACGAAGTGGGTGACCTGGCCGACGGCGGCGCGGGCGTCTGCCAGCAACGCGTCGCAGGCATCACGATTTGCGAGATCACCAACCCACGTCACCGAAAGGTCGGGCCGCGGTGAGCCAGCCGCCGCGGCAGTGACGGTATCCTCGCGCACGTCGGCGAACACGGTGCGCACGCCCTCCCCGACCAGGGCCTGGGCGATGGCCCGGCCGATGCCGTTGCCGGCACCGGTCACCAGCGCTGCTTCACGCTCGGGGTCGAATGGATTGTCAAACATGCTCATGACGTCACACTAGCACGGCAGGTCTTCACCGATCACCCGACTGTTCGGCCGCCGAATCCCGGGATGGCGCCCCGCTGCCGGGCGGCGTGCGAGTGGCCACCCCCGCCGGCGCCCGCGCGATGCGGCGCGCGACGATGGGTGTCAGCAAGGCGACGAACAGGATGCGCGTCACGTGGTGCGCACCCACGTAAACCGGATCGAGCGCGAGCGCGATTGCGAGCAGCATCATGGCATCGACCGAACCCGGCGCAAACGCAATGGTCACGTCGATGACAGGCAGCGCGTAGATCGCGATGATGATTACGGTGAACAGCCCCGCTATGACCAGCGTCACCGTGATCGAGGCGATGGCCGCCACCATGTAGCGCGACAGCAGCGCGAGGGAGGTGTTGGCAAAGCGCGCGCCAATGACGCCGCCGAGCGCAACCATCGCGGCATTGGCCACCCAGGCCGGCACCGCAGCCTCGATCAGACCGCTGCCGTGTAATGCCGCCGAAACGATGAGCGAGCCCAACAGCATGCCGCCGGGAAGACGCAGGCGCTGAAAGACAAGCGCGCCGACGGTCGAGGCTGCGACCATGATCGCCAACTCGTCGACCAGTGCCCAGGTGAGCGGGACACTGGCGCGCGGCAGCGCCTCGCTCGCAAGCCCGAACATGACCATGCCGGCCGGAAAACACACCGCCACGACGACGACGCGCAGGCTTTGCACGATGGCGACCCCGCGCAGGTCCGCGCCGAGCTCGGCGGCTGCCACCAGCACCTGCGACATGGCGCCGGGCGCAGAGGCAAGGAAGGCTGTCAGCGTTTGCCAGCCATGGACCATGCGCAACCAGGCGGTGCCGGCAAGACTGACGCAGACGAGCGCCAGGATCAGCACCGCAATGCTGCCCGGATAGGTGGCTATGCCGCGCAGGGTCTCCGGCGTCACCACAGCGCCGAGCGAAATGCCGATGACGACGAACAGCACGCGCGCCAG
>CAZUDR010000594.1:0-2149 GCA_964618715.1 uncultured Undibacter sp.
CGGCGTAATAGGCCTCGTCACGCACCGAGTACCAGCCGGCATACTTGCCGAGGTAGATATCGCCGTTCCGCTCCATACGGCGCCAGATTTCCTCCGACGAGCTGTGGTGGCGCGGCTCGGTGGTATGGATGAAGTCGTCGTTCGAGCATTCGAGCCGCTTCACCATCGCCTCGAACAACGGCACGTTGCGGTCGACAAGCTGCCGCGCCGTCAGCCCTTCCCTGGCCGCGGTCTGCTGGATCTTCTGCCCGTGCTCGTCGGTGCCGGTGAGAAAGAAGACATCGTAACCGTCGAGCCTTTTGAAGCGCGCGATGGCGTCGGTGGCGATCGCCTCGTAGGCGTGGCCGATGTGCGGCGGGCCGTTCGGGTAGGAGATCGCGGTGCTGATGTAATAGGGCTGCTTGGCCATTTCTCGGGGTATTTCAAAGACATGGATGGCCGGTCCGCGACCGGCCATGACGAGTCCGGCAACAGGTATCAACCCGGCGCCGCAGGGGCAAGCGACGGCCGGGCACACGGGACGATCGGGAATTACGCGCCTTCTCGAACCTTTTGCGGCATTGTGGCGACCCAAGGGCAGGCCTTGTCATCGCGCCGATGACGCAAGGCTGTACGACCATTGCCTGAATGCGCCGGCTTCGGCACAGCCACCGGCGGGCTCGGGCTTGGCACAAGACGGAGAACAACGATGCGCAATGTCATGCGACGGACCGTGTCCATCCTTGCCCTCATCACGGTCACCGGACTGGCCAGTCTGAGCCTGCCGGCGGCGGCAGAGACGCTCGACACCACCACCCTCCCGCGCGTTGCCGGCGCCAAGGAGCTCTTCGCCAACGCCGCAACGACGGTTTACGTCTCGCCCAAATCCGTCGCCGAGACAGCCGAGGCGACGCGCAAGGCGCTCGCCGCGGCCGGCTGGCAGATCTACGCGGCGCCGCACAGCCAGACGGCCAGGTCACCGAACATGGCCATCATGTCGTTCAAGAAAGGCCCGCTGGGGCTGAACGTCTTCATCACACTGGCACCGACGCAGGCGAACGCCACAAGCGTCAGCTATTCCGGCGTTCCGCTGCCCAACGACCTGCCGTTCCCCAAGGACGCAAGTGCGACCGAATATGACCCGCACCGCCCCCTGCTCAAATGCATGACCGCCGCAGGCATCGACGAGATGCTGGCGTTCTATCGCCAGGCGCTGGGTGCTGCCGGCTGGTCGCTGTGGTCGGCCAGGGCTGGCGCCAATCAACCCGCGGGCGGCAGCAACGGCGAGACGACAGACAAGGGCGCCTATGCCTATTACAAGAGCGACAACGACAAGGCGCTCGTGCTCACGCTGCAGCGTGACGGCAGCGATACGCGGATCGATCTGAAGGGCGTGCCCATGCAGGTCCTCGTCGCGGCGCACCAGGCGGAGGTCAACCGCAACAAGCCACCCGCAGTTGCGAAGCCGGCGGCACCGGCCGCGCGCCCGGCGGCGAAAGAGCCGGACGAAATCGACAAGATGATGAAGCAGGCCCAGCAGATGGCGCTTGAGGTGATTGCCGACGCCCTGTCGGGCAAGCCGCCGGCGCAGCAGAAGCAGATGGCCGCGGCTGCGGACGACGTCCCGCCCTTGCGCGCGGACGACAGCGTGCCGATTCCGCTGCCGGAAACCGCGGACGGGATCGACTATCAGGGCGACAACGCCAGGATTGAGTTTGACAGCCGGTCAAGCGTGTCGGCGCTGGCGGCGTTCTACCGGGCCGAAATGAAAAAACGCGGCTGGCAGGAGCAGCGCTCGGTGATCAACCGCGCCAACATGGTCGTGCTCAACTTCTCCAAATCCGCGGACCGGCTCTCGCTCACCATCATGAAGTTCGGCGACCATGCAAAAGTGAGCGGCAACGGTTCGGCGCTCGCCGCGCAAATGGCGAATGCGCCGTCGGACTCTGCGCAGGCCGGCTCCGAGCCGGCGGCCGGCGACATGCCGCAACTGCCCATGCCGGCAGGGGCGCAGGATGTCAGCTACGACAAGGACAACGGAACGCTGGAATTCAGCAGCACGTCCAGCGTGAAGGAGCTGACGGAGTATTATCAAGCCGAAATGAAGCGGCAGGGCTGGGAGGAAACCACCCCCGCCGTTGCATGGGTAATCAGCTTCGCGGTCTCAAGG
>CAZUDR010000595.1:0-1618 GCA_964618715.1 uncultured Undibacter sp.
GACCTTATACTGGAGCGTTCGGAACGGCGGGGCTACTATGCCAATACGGACGATTCCGACGAAGAAGCGCTTTACGAAGCCTTGTCGGCTCCTCCGGTTCAGGACCTGGAAGATGATTACTCGCTGGATGAGATCCGCTATAGCCCGGACATCCGCAAACGTCTTCGCAGGATCAACCTGAATAACGTGACCTTCGCCTCGGGCTCCTGGGAGGTTCCCGAAGCGCAGATCGACCGGCTCGCAACCGTCGCCAAGGTGATCAACCGCATCGTCGAGAACGATCCGGATCAGGTTATTCTGGTGAGCGGCTATACCGACGCCGTCGGTTCCGATGAGGACAATCTGTCTCTGTCGGATCGCCGTGCGGAAACGGTTGCCCGGATCTTGACCGATGAGTTCGGTGTGCCGCCGGAGAACCTTGTGACGCAGGGCTACGGCGAATCCGATCTGCTGATCGACACGGCAGGTGACGAGCCACGCAATCGCCGCGTGGAATTCATGCGGATCACGCCGTTCCTCGCTCAGAAATAGCTTTGCGAGACGGGTCCGATTTTACAATCAGCCGCCGGGACAGAAATGGTCCGGCGGCTTTTTGCATGCAGACACGCCCGGCTAGCCCGTGGCGATATACTGGCGCATCGAATGGGCTTCCATTTCGGCAATGGCCATCCGCTGCTTGACGACGTCGCCAATGGAGACAATGCCGATGAGCTTTCCGTTCTCGACAACGGGCATATGGCGGAAACGCTGCGTGGTCATCGCTTCCATCAACCACTCCACGGTGTCGTTTGACGTGCATGTCTTGACGTCCGCCGTCATGCACCCTTCGATCGCATCCTTGAACGCGGCCGGCCCCTTTTCCGCCAGCACGCGGACGATATCACGTTCCGAAACAATCCCCTGAACCCGCCGCTCGGCGTCGCAAGCAACCACGGCACCAATTTTCTTTTCAGCAAGAATATTGATGACGTCCATCAAAGTCGTATCCGGCGTTACAGTGGCAACTTCACGGCCCTTATCCTTGAGAATTCTCGCAACGTTCATATTGACCTCCCATGTGGGCGCGTCGCTCATGCGCCTGATTGGGTGAGCGGACAGCATCCGCCAAACCCAAATCATGCGACAGCTTGCCGCCCCCGGCAAGATGTTCCGTATATGGTCCCGCCAGGACGCGGCTTTTTAACGGCAGATGCGGCAACATCCGGTGGAAAAACTGAGTGTATCTTTAATCCAATACACTCATAAATTGATTCTTAACCCACTTTGCACCACGTTCAACCGGAAATTGTATCTCATACTGTTTGTCAAGGTTGCGTGATGTGGTGGAAGCGTTGCCCGGCTGCTTCTTGTAGCAGACCGGTTTCATGGCTTTGCAAGCCTGCGTTGGCAGCGAGTGGGTATGGGCGCGATGCGTTCGCATCCGTGCCGCCATCTCGCTGCGCCGCGGCTCGGCGCAGTCCGGATGCGCGGGTCGCGCCGCCGCTCAGACAGGCGGATCACGAAGTCGGCGAGCGACACGCCGCCGAGACAGCGCGAGAGCGCCCTGTCTTCCAAAATCCCCAATTTAACGACGATTCAATCAAATTACGTAGTTGTAACTATAGATTTTACAATTAAA
>CAZUDR010000595.1:1628-2145 GCA_964618715.1 uncultured Undibacter sp.
TCAGTGTCTTAGAAGGTAAATCTGCCGTGTATTTTCCTGTCAATAAAATCGATAAAAGAAAACTCGAAATACATCTGTCAGCTTATGCGACTGTCAAAACTCTTCTGAGAGACTTCTCACCGAGCACGAGGAGAGGTCAATGAAATTTTGGTCTTTGGCAATTTTTGCAGCGATATCCGCCTACGGAGTATCTCCGGGTGCGAACGCGCGCAGCATAACCGAACAGACTGGCGCGGCATTCGAGCAGACCCGCATGCCGGTGCAGGGCGTGACGGAAGCGCCGATCGGGCATGTCCGCTTCTGCTACCGCTATCCGGAGGAATGCGGTGAAGTTGGCGGCAGCGATAAGGAAGTGTTCCTTACCACTGTACGGTGGGCAGAGCTCAGCTCGGTCAATAACCGGATCAACGACATGATCAAGCCGGTCAGCGACGATATTCAGTACGGAACGATTGAGCACTGGACTTATCCTTCCAGCGGTCAGGGTGACTGCGAAGATTACGTGCTGCTGAAAAAG